>NZ_JBDYKJ010000026.1:0-56074 GCF_040012395.1 Nocardioides sp. 31GB23
GGTGATCTCGACCTGGCGCGCAGCGAGGTGCGACTTCAGCGCCTCGAGCTCCTCCAGCATCGCGACACACTCGCCCGCCGTGGCGGGCAGTTCGTCGCTGGTGGTCATGTCTTCGACCCTAGAGGCGACCACCGACAGTGGCGCTGGACCCGGGATCGATCTCCACAAGCCACGATCAAGCGGCTGCTCGGGGCGTACGCCCATCCCGCCGCGGGTGAGCGCTCCAGTGCGCCGTGGGCGTCGCGTCTAACCCGAGAGCGGCGGCACCCCTCGACGGTAGAAGCGAATGGACTCCGACGACAGAAAGCCTTTGCGGTCTGCGCGCGTGCATATGCCTCCCTGTCCGTAATTGCTGTCGACGACCTGGGTCCATTCCAGCGCCGGGCCGAACCTCGGCTTATGCACATTCGTCAGGCCTCTACCAAGGAGGTCGACGAAAATCGCTTCCATCTCCTTAATGCGGTCTTCGGTGTTGCCTCCGCTCAACTTCTCCCTGTCTCTGATGCGAGCCCAGTTAGAGTGGATCGGGTCGGCGCGAGTCCCGGTGTCGGTCACGCCGTCGAAGCTGAACCAGGAGAAAGTCGTCCACTCCTTCTTGCCTTAACGGTGATGGTTGACCAACCTTCCGGCAAAGCCCTTGTCGCCTCGCGCGATGCCGACGTACGCAGGTTTGCCGCGACGTTCCAGTACGTAGACGCCTCGCGCCGCCTTGAAGTCGCACAGCCGCAGTCCGGGGCGCCTGTTCCCGACGCGCCCGAGCATCTGCCAGTCCCAACCGGTGCTCCAACTGACTTCGTTGCGCTTCCAGTTCAGCCCGTAAGCAAGGACGAGCCGGGACTTGTCGAGAGGTTCAATACGCATGCCCCAACTCTGCCCTTCCTGACCGGCCGGAGACGTGGCATTGCGCAACGGGTTGCCACCAGCGGAATGCGTCCTTCCGTCGCTCCAGACCTATCTCCGCGCATTACGGACACCCCGCGCGCGGGGGGGCCGGGGCTCATCTAGGTCTCCTCACACACCTCGGTCCGCACTAGCGTCTCAGCAGCGCAATTCAAATGGGTTCGCATCTAACGATCAACGTCCTTCGGCACGACCGGCGCTGACGCGTCTTCGTCCCTCCTAGCAGCCGAAGGCACGCGCCTGGGAGCCAACGTCTCAGAAGGTCTCCTCCACGTTGCACCTTCGGCACGGGTGTCTGTCTGCCTAGCTCGGGTCAGCGGGCGGGAAGATGTCGCCTACGACAAAACCCTTCCGGCTCTGGCGTCGTAAGGCCGTGGTCTCGTGGTCGCCATTTCTGGTCACCCGCTCGTGAACCACATCGAAGTCCTGCCAGGTGCGGTCCCATAGCTCGTCGGCAGTCACCGCGCACTTCGAGTGCGTGGCGTCCAGGAAGGCCTCGTGTACCCACTCGTCGAGCATGAACCGGCCGCCGAGCGGGTCGGTGCACCGGCGGTTCCACCAGCGCTGCCGTGCGCTCTCGATTGCGAGGGTCTCGTCGACCTCGACGTCGATGATGTGCAGCGAGTCGTAGCGGAAACGGCGCAGGGCGGTGTCGTACTCCTGGGCGAGCGGTCGGTATTTCAGTGTTCCCTCAATGACGATGTTTTCGCGACGGCGCATCGAGGCGCGCACGACGCGATTCCAGACCGAGGTCGAGGCACCGTGGACCCAGCCCGCGAGTTCACGGCGCATGATCGGTCGCCCGTCGACCAGCGACACGGCAGCCAGGAAGTCGAGCTCACCCGCCTTTGCGAGCAACTCCAGCAGGAGGTCCTTGATCTCGTCGGCGTCGACGCGGCGGTAGGTGTCGAGGTCTTCCACATGCTCGACTGACGTGCTCTTGCCGGCGCCCGGCGGTCCGGCAGTCACTACGGCCATAGCCCCACCGCGCGCGACATCAGCCTGGGAGTCCAGGTAGAGGCGTGCGACGGCGTTGATGACGTCGGTGTCGAAGTTGTAGCGCGGGTTCTCGTAGGGACCTCCGGGGCCGAGGAATTGCGCCAGTTGCAGGTAGACCTCGTCGCGCAACTCTGTGTCGGCGGTCGAATCCCCGCTGTCGTCAAATGGCGTCGGGTCCGGCGACGGCACGGATCTCCTCGTACTCGTCCTTAGTCAGCAGACCCTCGAAGTAAGCATCCTCTATGTCGTCCCAGGTACCGGTAGTAGTCCCCTCGAACGGTGCGGGTGCGGCTTCGCCGTAGGTGAAGGGAAACTTCTTCAGCGCCGCGACCAGCGCTGCGCGGTCACCATGCTGGACGACGGTGCGCAGGATAAGTTCTTCGACACTCTCGGGTGGCGTGCGATCCGGGGTGCCGAGTATCTTCTCGATCCGGCCGATGCGCGGCTGAGTGGTGTTCAGGCGCTCGGCGATGTCGCGCTGTGAGAGTCCGTCGCGCCACAGTAGACAGACGTCGCGCATCTCCTCGATCTCCGAGAGACGGAGCCGGGCGAGACGCTCGATGGCGCGCGAACGCACGGCGACATCGGATGTCTTGATCGTGCCTAGTGCGAAGTTCATCGAAACCTCTCTCCGCTTCGAGGATAGTCTGGTGAAACGCGACGTTTCAAGGCGGAGCCCGCGCCCCTAGCCCCTGATGAGTGCGGTCGCTGTCTCCGCCGCTGCCCCGCTCGTGTCCCAAGTCGAGAAGGAGCGCGGAGAAGCACAGTCCCAAAGCAGTGATCAGCCGCGCTAGAGCGAAGGTGAGGGTGGCCCCGTCGCGACAAGGCCCACCCCGGCGAGTGCGTCACTTCGCCGCGATCGGCTCGGCCCACGCTCTCTCAGGCACTGACTATCGTTGGGGACGATGATCACCCGCCGCGACGCTGCCCAACGCTTGGACATCCCCCTGGAGATGGCCACCCGACACGGCTTGCCCACGACGCTCACCGAAGCCCAGCTGCGTGAGATAGAGGACAACCCGCCACCGTGGCTGGTCCAGTCCCGTGCCAATCGGACCGGCAAGAAGCCGGTGTGGGTCGATCTGGTCTGCAGTGTCTGCGGGTCCGCCGAGAGAGCTCGGCCGAAGAAATGGTGGCCGACATTCACCTTCATCAGTTGCGACCACCATCAGCCCTCCGAGCTGCCGCCTCCGCTCCGCGGCGCCCATCGTGAGGAGATCATGGGAGTTGGCAGCCGGTTCATCGGCTGGGTCGACACCCCACCGGACTGAGCGAACGGTCGGCCAGCTCTGGGACTGAGAACCGGTGCTCCGCCGCACAGGTACTGGGGGAGGGTTCACGGCCCCGACGGGGACGTGAGGGCTCCAGCGCGGTCTAGGGTGACCAGGTGCTTCGAGCCCAAGGACGACGGCGTTGGCAGTCGCCCGGCTCCGGTCACCGCGCTGCGCAATTGGGCGCGCTCGCACTCCTCGTGCGGCCGCTCTACATCGCGACCGAGTTCGTCGTCGCGGCGGCGACGACGGGTGGCTACAGCTTCGTCTCCGACTCGGTCAGCAGGCTGGGGGAGGTGGGCTGCTCGGTGGCGTACTGCTCGCCGCGTCACGAGGTCATGAACGGTTCGTTCATCGGCTTCGGGCTGTTGCTGGCCGCCGGTGCCGTGCTGCTCTCGCGGTCGTTGGGACCATGGGTCACGGCGTTGCTCGTGGTCTCCGGGTTGAGCTCGGTCGCCACTGGCCTCGCGCCCCTCGACCAGGACGCCGCCCTGCACGCGTTCGCCGCGACCCCCTTGTTCGTGGCGCAACCGGTCGCGCTGGTCGTCCTCGGCGCACGGTTGAGGAGTGGCCGCCCGCGCCTGGCCAGGGCGCTGCTGGCTGGGGGAGTCGTGACCGCCGCGGCAGCCGTGGGGTTCGTGCTCTCCGCTGACGGCCCCGCAGCGGGTGCCCTCGAGCGCCTCGCCCTGTGGCCGGTGCTCGTCGGGCTGGCCGCGTTCGCCTGGACGCAGCTCCCCGCCGGGCGTCGTCAGCCGGCGGCCGAGGGCGCCGCCGGGCGCACGGCAGGCACGTAGGGCTCCAGCTGGGGCGCCGCCGACATCAGCAGGCCGCGTCGCCACATCCCGTGCACGACGACCCCGGCCACCACGGCGCCCAGGGAGCCGAGCGCGAGGTCGCCGAGCGTGTCGGCGTACGCGTGCCGCTTCTCCGACGACTTGCTGATGAAGGCGAAGTACTCCGCGATCTCCCAGCTGACGGCCGCGGTGACCCCGAAGGCCAGCGACCTCTCCAGGACCGCCGCCAGGGTGGAGCTGTGCCGCATCGTCAGCAGGATGATCGCGGCGGTGATCAGCCCGGTGTTCATGAAGTGCATCAGGTCGTCGAACCAGACCACCGAGTCGTAGAGGTCGAGCCGGTTGCCGAGGGTGTCGGTGAAGCACGTGGAGGTGATCATCAGGTCGGCCACCCACGGGAACGACGCCCGCTCGCGCCAGAACACCCACCACACCAGCGGCACGGTGAAGGCCAGCATCGGGTACGCGGCCGCGCGCAGCCCCGCGGCCTTGTCCTCGACGTTGCCCAGGTCGGGGTAGAGCAGCGACATGACCAGGAGCATCACGAGACCCGCCTTGGCCGTCACATCGAGCGCCGCCACCAACGGCGGGGTGGCATGGCGCAGGGCGTCGGTCTCGTTCATCCGGCGCAACGGTATGCCACCCCCTGCGCCACGACCGATCTCGCCGCGCTCCGCCCGGGTCAAGATCGGCCCGCACCAGCGCAGGGGCGCGGGAAGAACGACGGGCCCGCGCCGGTTGGCCACCACATGAAGAAGATCGGCTTCCTGTCCTTCGGCCACTGGAACCCCTCGCCGCAGTCGCAGGCGCGCACCGCCTCCGACGTGCTGCTGCAGTCCATCGACCTCGCGGTCGCGGCCGAGGAGCTCGGCGTCGACGGCGCGTACTTCCGCGTGCACCACTTCGCCCGCCAGCTCGCCTCGCCGTTCCCGCTGCTCGCCGCGGCCGGCGCGAGGACGAGCCGGATCGAGCTCGGCACCGGCGTGATCGACATGCGCTACGAGAACCCCCTCTACATGGCCGAGGACGCCGGGGCCGCCGACCTGATCGCCGGCGGCAGGCTGCAGCTCGGCATCAGCCGCGGCTCACCGGAGCAGGTCGTCGAGGGCTACAAGCACTTCGGCCACGACCCCGGCGAGGGCGGCGACCACGCCGAGATGGCGCGCGATCACACCCGGAGGTTCCTCCGGGCGATCGACGGGGACCGGTTCGCCGAGCCCAACCCACGGCCGATGTTCCCCAACCCGCCCGGCCTGCTCGGCATCGAGCCGCAGTCGCCGGGTCTGCGCGAGCGGATCTGGTGGGGCGCCGGCACCCGCCAGACCGCCGTCTGGACCGCCGAGCAGGGCATGCACCTGATGAGCTCGACCCTGCTCACCGAGGACACCGGCGTGCCGTTCCACCAGCTGCAGGCCGAGCAGATCCAGATGTACCGGGACGCGTGGACCGCCGCCGGCCACCAGCGCGAGCCCCGCGTCTCGGTCAGCCGCAGCATCTTCCCGATCGTCAACGGCACCGACCGCGCCTACTTCGGCGTGGCCGGCGGGGGAGGGGACCAGGTCGGCCACATCGACGGTGGCGTGGCCCGCTTCGGCAAGACGTACGCCGGCGAGCCCGACCAGCTCGTCGAGGAGCTCGCCGCCGACGAGGCGATCGCCGCCGCCGACACGCTGCTGCTGACCGTGCCCAACCAGCTCGGCGTCGACTACAACGCGCACCTGCTCGACAGCCTCGTCAGGTACGTCGCGCCCGAGCTCGGGTGGCGCTGAGCCCAGGCGACGCCGGGGCGTGTGCCGGTACGGTGTCGAACCCGGCGACGTGGAGGTCCACATGGAGCAGGACGAGAAGAGGAAGACCCTGCGCTGCTGGGTCGGCGCCCACCGCTGGGTGACCCGCACCAACGCCGGGGCCCGGTGGCACGAGTGCGCCCGGTGCGGCAGGTACAGCAAGAAGGTGAGGGTGGCCCCCCGCTACCCGCCCGGAGGGACAGGGGCCAGCGCCGGCGGCCTCTAGGCCTGCCACCGGCGCCGTGCGCTCAGCAGGTCGGCTGCGGGCCGTCGAGCGCGTCGTTCCAGTGGGCGCGGACCATGAAGCAGGGTCGCTCCTGGTCGGTGGACCCGGGGCCGGGCTGCGGCTCCGGCTCGGGGATGGCGGCGGACGCGCTGCTCGCGAGTGCGAGGCAGAGCAGGGCGCCGGCGGCGGTGACGGTGCTGCAGTGGTGGGACATGGGTGGCTTCTCTCGGGAGTGGGTCTGCTTCTCCCTCGAGACTGCGCCGGTCGACCGGCCGGGGGTATTCGCCGTCAGGCGTATCTCTGCACCCGCTCGAGCAGGTCGAGGTCGGGCTCGTCGCTGCCGCGCAGGACGGCCAACGCCTCCAGACGGGTGTGCACGCCGAGCTTGGCGTAGACGTGCTCGAGGTGCTTGCGCACGGTGCTCGGCGCGATGAACATCGCCTGGGCGATCTCGGCGTTCGAGGCCCCGGTCGCGACGTGCATCAGCACCCGCCGCTCCTGCACGGTCACCGACGCCGGCAGGTGCGGGGTCGGGCGCTCCCGCAGCAACCGCAGCAACACGGGCGCGACGAGCCTGAGCAGCGCCAGATCGCGCTCGGAGAACGGTCGGTGCCGCCGGTCCAGGCAGACCTGGGCGACGTGCTCCGCCCCCACCCGGAACCCGATCGCGATGGCGTCGACGCCGGGCAGGCTCTGGCAGGCGGCGGCCTCCGCCGGGTGCTCGGGCCAGTGCATGAGGCCGACGTAGAGCGGGCCGCAGTCGCCCGCGCAGTCGTCGTTCGCCCAGGGTGTCCAGAGCGGCAGGTCGATCCGGTCGGCCACGATCCGGCCCCGCTGGTCGGCGAGCACCGTCTCCAGCGCGTCGGCCGGCACCAGCGTGAGCAGGGCCTCGAGCGCCTCGACCGGCGGCATCGGATCTCCCGGCACCGGCTCGGCGGCCACCAGCGTCGCGAGCGCGGACTGCTCAGCGGGGTTCAGCAGCAGGTCGGCCATCCGGGGCCCCCTCGGGAGAAGGGTCTCGACGCTACGCCTGCCGTCCACCGGATTCATCTCCATTGCCGGCGAGCGGCGCACCGCCCGAGCCACGGACACGTGGTCGGACGCAGGGCCGCGCGCTGCTAGGCTCAGCGCGCTGATCACATCCTTTAACGATCCGTCCTGTGAGGCGGAGAAGGAGGTACGGCGTGCCCGTGCATGCCCCTGCCCCGGCGATCCTCGTGCTCGAGGACGGCCGCACCTTCCACGGCGAGGCGTACGGCGCCCCCGGGGAGACCTTCGGCGAAGCCGTCTTCAACACCGGCATGACCGGCTACCAGGAGACGCTCACCGACCCGTCCTACCACCGCCAGGTGGTCGTGATGACGGCCCCGCACATCGGCAACACCGGGGTCAACGACGACGATCCCGAGTCGCGCCGCATCTGGGTGGCCGGGTACGTCGTGCGCGACCCCGCCCGGGTGCCGAGCAGCTGGCGATCGGTGCGCTCGCTCGACGACGAGCTGCGCGAGCAGGGCGTCGTGGGCATCAGCGGCGTCGACACCCGCGCCCTGACCCGCCACCTGCGCGAGCGCGGCGCGATGCGCGTGGGCATCTCCTCGACCGAGACCGATCCCGCCGCGCTGCTGGAGCGGGTGCGCACCTCCGGCGAGATGACCGGCTCCGAGCTGGCCAGCGAGGTCTCCACCACCGAGGCCTACGTCGTGCCGGCGCACGGCGAGAAGCGCTTCACCGTGGCCGCCCTCGACCTGGGCATCAAGACGATGACCCCGCACCGGATGGCCGAGCGCGGCGTGGAGGTGCACGTGCTGCCCGCCACCGCCAGCCTCGACGACGTGCTCGCCGTCTCGCCCGACGGGCTCTTCTACTCCAACGGCCCCGGTGACCCGGCCGCCACCACCCACCAGGTCGAGGTGCTCCAAGGCGCCCTGGCCCAGGGCGTGCCCTACTTCGGCATCTGCTTCGGCAACCAGCTCTTCGGCCGCGCGCTGGGCTTCGGCACCTACAAGCTCACCTACGGCCACCGCGGCATCAACCAGCCGGTGATGGACCGCACCACCGGCAAGGTCGAGGTCACCGCGCACAACCACGGCTTCGCCGTCGACGCGCCGCTGGCCGGCAGCACCACCACGGCGTACGGCGAGGCCACCGTGAGCCACGTCTGCCTCAACGACGACGTCGTCGAGGGTCTCGAGCTGCGTGACGACCAGGGGGCCCTGAGGGCCTTCTCGGTGCAGTACCACCCGGAGGCGGCCGCCGGCCCGCACGACGCGGCGTACCTCTTCGACCGCTTCGTCGACCTGATGGTTTCGAGACGGTCGCAGGGCGACCTCCTCAACCACCGAACGGGAGCCTGACATGCCCAAGCGCGAGGACATCAAGAGCGTCATGGTCATCGGCTCCGGGCCGATCGTCATCGGCCAGGCCTGCGAGTTCGACTACTCCGGCACCCAGGCCTGCCGGGTGCTCAAGGAGGAGGGCCTGCGGGTCGTCCTGGTCAACTCCAACCCGGCCACGATCATGACCGACCCCGAGTTCGCCGACGCGACGTACGTCGAGCCGATCACCCCCGAGTTCGTCGAGAAGGTGATCGCCAAGGAGCGCCCCGACGCGCTGCTGGCCACCCTCGGCGGCCAGACCGCGCTCAACGCGGCGATGGCCCTCGACAAGGCCGGGGTGCTCGAGAAGTACGGCGTCGAGCTGATCGGCGCCTCGATCGAGGCCATCGACCGCGGCGAGAACCGCCAGGTCTTCAAGAAGATCGTCGAGAGCCTGGGCGGCGAGTCGGCCCGCTCGGCGATCTGCCACAGCATGGACGACTGCCTCGGCGCCGTGGGCGACCTGGGCTACCCGGTCGTCGTGCGGCCCTCCTTCACCATGGGTGGCGCCGGCTCGGGCATGGCCTACGACGAGACCGACCTGCGCCGCATCGCCGGCGCCGGCCTGGCCGCCAGCCCGACCACCGAGGTGCTCCTCGAGGAGTCGATCCTCGGCTGGAAGGAGTACGAGCTCGAGGTGATGCGCGACACCGCCGACAACGTGGTGATCATCTGCTCCATCGAGAACCTCGACCCGATGGGCGTGCACACCGGCGACTCGATCACCGTCGCCCCGGCGATGACGCTGACCGACCGCGAGTACCAGCACATGCGCGACATGGCGATCGGCATCATCCGCGAGGTCGGCGTCGACACCGGCGGCTGCAACATCCAGTACGCCGTCAACCCCCGCGACGGGCGCCTGGTCGTCATCGAGATGAACCCGCGGGTCAGCCGTTCCAGCGCGCTGGCCTCGAAGGCGACCGGCTACCCGATCGCCAAGATCGCCGCGAAGGTGGCCATCGGCTACACCCTCGACGAGATCCCCAACGACATCACGGTGCGCGCCGACGGCACCAGCACCCCGGCGGCCTTCGAGCCCACCCTCGACTACGTCGTGGTCAAGGTGCCGCGCTTCGCCTTCGAGAAGTTCCCCGGCGCCGACCCCACGCTCACCACCCACATGAAGTCGGTGGGCGAGGCGATGGCGATCGGGCGCAGCTTCACCGAGGCGCTGCAGAAGGCGCTGCGCAGCCTGGAGTCCAAGGACGCCGTCTTCGACTGGGAGAAGGAGTTCGTCGACCTCGACAAGCCCGCCCTGCTCGAGGCCGTGCGCACCCCCCACGACGGGCGCCTGCGCAAGGTGATGGACGCGATCCGCGCCGGGGCCAGCGCCGAGGAGGTCTTCGAGGCCACCGGCATCGACCCGTGGTTCGTCGACCAGCTCGCCCTCATCAACGAGGTCGCCGTCGAGGTCACCAACGCCCCCGAGCTGACCCCGGGGCTGCTGCGCCGGGCCAAGCGGCACGGCTTCTCCGACCACCAGATCGGCAAGATCCGCGGGATGAGCGCCGACGTGGTGCGCGGGGTTCGCCACGCGCTGGGCATCCGCCCGGTCTACAAGACCGTCGACACCTGCGCGGCCGAGTTCGCCGCGGCCACGCCCTACCACTACTCGGCCTACGACGAGGAGAGCGAGGTGGCCCCGCGCGAGCGGGAGGCGGTGATCATCCTCGGTTCCGGGCCCAACCGGATCGGCCAGGGCATCGAGTTCGACTACTCGTGCGTGCACGCCTCGCTGGCGCTCTCCGAGGCCGGCTACGAGACCGTGATGGTCAACTGCAACCCCGAGACCGTCTCGACCGACTACGACACCTCCGACCGGCTCTACTTCGAGCCGCTGACCCTCGAGGACGTCCTCGAGGTGGTGCACGCCGAGATGGCCGCCGGCCCGGTCGTCGGCGTGATCTGCCAGCTCGGCGGCCAGACCCCGCTCGGCCTGGCCCAGGGCCTGGCCCGCAACGGGGTCCCGATCGTGGGCACCAGCCCCGACGCCATCGACCTCGCCGAGGAGCGCGGCGCCTTCGGGCGGGTGCTGGCCGAGGCGGGCCTGGTCGCGCCCAAGCACGGCACCGCGACGTCGTACGTCGAGGCGCAGCGCATCGCTGCCGAGATCGGCTACCCGGTGCTGGTGCGGCCCTCCTACGTGCTCGGCGGGCGCGGCATGGAGATCGTCTACGGCGACGAGTCGCTCGAGGTCTACCTCGAGAAGTACGTCGCCGCCGGCCTGATCAGCCACGAGGCGCCGGTGCTGGTCGACCGCTTCCTCGACGACGCCGTCGAGATCGACGTCGACGCCATCTTCGACGGCGAGGAGCTCTTCCTCGGCGGGGTGATGGAGCACATCGAGGAGGCCGGCATCCACTCCGGCGACTCCTCCTGCGCGCTGCCCCCGATCACCCTGGGCGAGCTCGAGATCGGGCGCATCCGCGAGGCGACCGAGGCGATCGCGCGCGGCGTGGGCGTGCGCGGGCTGCTCAACATCCAGTTCGCGCTGGGCTCCGACATCCTCTACGTGCTCGAGGCCAACCCGCGCGCCAGCCGCACCGTCCCCTTCGTCTCCAAGGCGACCGCGACCCCGCTGGCCAAGGCGGCCGCGCGGGTGATGCTCGGCGAGAGCATCGCCGACCTGCGCCGGGTCGGGCTGCTCCCGGCCACCGGCGACGGCGGCACGCTGCCGGCCGACCAGCCGATCGCGGTCAAGGAGGCGGTGATGCCCTTCAACCGCTTCCGCACCGCCGACGGCTCGCAGGTCGACACCGTCCTCGGCCCCGAGATGAAGTCGACCGGCGAGGTGATGGGCTTCGACCGCGACTTCGGCACCGCCTTCGCCAAGGGCCAGGCGGCCGCCTTCGGGCCGCTGCCGACCAGCGGCAAGGTGTTCGTCTCGATGGCCAACCGCGACAAGCGCTCGATGATCTTCCCGGTCAAGGTGCTGGCCGACATGGGCTTCGAGATCCTCGCGACCCAGGGCACCGCCGAGGTGCTGCGCCGCAACGGCGTGGCGGCCACCGTGGTGCGCAAGCACTACGAGGGCCCCGGCCCGGCGGGTGAGAAGACCACGGTGCAGCTGATCCACGACGGCGAGATCCAGCTGATCGTCAACACGCCGTACGGCGCCGGCGGCGGCGGGCACGCCCGTCTCGACGGCTACGAGATCCGCACAGCGGCGGTGATGGCCAACGTGCCGTGCCTGACCACGGTGCAGGGCCTCGGCGCGGCGGTGCAGGGCATCGAGGCGATGCGGCGCGGCGACATCGGCGTGCGCTCGCTGCAGGACTGGGCGGCAGCGCTGAGGGCCACCCGCTCGTGACCGCCTACCGGGTGCTCTTCGACCGGCTCGCGACCCGGGTCGACCCCGAGCGCGCCCACCACGCGGGGTTCCGCGCGGTGCGGGCCGGGGCACCCGTGCTCGGCCGCCTGGGCGTGCCCGGGCGCCCGGTCCAGGCGCTGGGCACCGTCTTCCCCAACGTGCTGGGGATGGCGGCCGGCTTCGACAAGAACGCCGTCGGCATCGACGCCCTCGGGGCGCTCGGCTTCGGCCACGTCGAGGTCGGCACCGTCACCGGTCGCGCGCAGCCCGGCAACCCGCAGCCGCGGCTCTTCCGGCTCGTCGAGGACCGGGCGGTGCTCAACCGGATGGGCTTCAACAACGACGGCGCCGAGGTGGTGGCCGCCCGGCTCGCCGAGCGGGCCCGCCGGCGCGGCGGGCGGCCCGGCCCGGTGCTGGGCGTCAACATCGGCAAGTCCAAGGTGGTGCCCGAGGACGACCAGGCCGCGGTCGAGGCCGACCACGAGTTGAGTGCCCGGCTGCTGGCGCCGTACGCCGACTACCTCGTGGTCAACGTCTCCTCGCCGAACACCCCGGGCCTGCGCTCGCTGCAGGCGGTCGAGCGCCTCGAGCCGCTGCTGGCCCACGTGCGCCGCACCGCCGACGCCGCGAGCGGCGGACGGCGGGTGCCGCTGCTGGTCAAGATCGCCCCCGACCTGGCCGACGCCGACATCGACGCGGTCGCCGACCTGGCCGTGGCCGGGCAGCGCGACGGCGTGCTCGACGGGCTGATCGCCACCAACACCACCATCTCGCGCGACGGCCTGCGCACCCCGGCCGCCGAGGTCGAGGCGCTCGGCGCCGGCGGCATCTCCGGCCGCCCCCTGACCGCTCGCTCCACCGAGGTGGTGCGGCGCCTGCGCGAGCGGGTCGGGCCCGGCCTGACCCTGGTCGGGGTGGGCGGCATCAGCAGCGTCGAGGACGCCCGCGACCGGCTGGCCGCCGGCGCCGACCTGCTGCAGGCCTACACGGCGTTCGTCTACGAGGGGCCGGGCTGGCCGCGCCGCCTGGTCAGGGGCGCCCAGGCATGACCGGCAGCGGTCCCGCCTCGCCCGTCCACGTCACCGGTGAGGTGCTGGCCAGCAAGCGCATCGGCGCCTTCTGGCACCTGACCCTGGTGGCGCCGGGCGTGGGGGAGCGGTTCCGCCCCGGCACCTTCCTGGCCGTCTCGGTCGGCAGCCCCGACGAGGGCCGCACCCGCCTGGGGCGCCGCGCCCTGTGGATCCACCAGGTCCGCCCGCTGGGCGGGTACGCCGCGACCGTGCAGGTCGTCGTCGAGCCGGTCGGGCCGGGCACCCGCTGGCTGGCCGGGCTCGAGCGCGGTGACCGGCTCGAGGTGACCGGGCCGCTCGGCCGCCCCTTCGCGCTGCCCAAGGAGCCGGTCTCGACGGTGCTGGTCGGCGAGGGGTACGCCGCCGCCCCGCTCTTCTCCCTCGCCGAGCGGCTGCGCGAGCGCGACTGCCCGGTGACGCTGGTGCTCGGTGCCCCCGACGAGGCCCGCCTGCTCAACGCCCTCGAGGCCCGACGCACCGCGCGAGCGGTCACCGTGGTGACCCGCGACGGCTCGGTCGGCGCCCGCGGAGAGATCGCCGACGTGCTCGACGAGGTGCTGCGCCGCGCCGGCGCCGACGTCGTCTACGCCGCCGGTCCCACCCCCGTGCTGCACGCCGTCGCACTGGCCGCCGAGGCCCACGGCGCCTGGAGCCAGACCGCCCTCGAGCAGCCGCTGACCTGCGCGACCGGGCTGTGCCACGGCTGCCCGGTGCCGGTCGTGGGCGAGGACGGGGTGGCCCGCACCGCCCGCGCCTGCGCCGACGGCCCGGTGCTGCGCGGCGACCGGGTGCGCTGGGACGACCTGGCGGGGGCCCGGTCGTGACCGTGCTCGCCGGGCTGCGCCTGGCCTCCCCGGTGGTCGTGGCCGCCGGCTGCGGCGGCACCGGCCGCGAGCTCGCGGCGTACGGGGCGTTGGAGGCGCTGGGTGCCTTCACCACCCGCACCATCACCCTCGACTCGCGCCGGGGCGGTCCGGTGCCGCGGCTGCTCGAGACACCGTCGGGGCTGCTGCACGCCACCGGCCTGCCCAACCCCGGCGTCGACGGGTTCCTGGCCACCGAGCTGCCCTGGCTGCTGCAGCAGCGGGCCCGGGTCGTGGTCTCGGTCGCCGCACGCAGCCTCGGTGAGCTGGCCGAGCTGGCGCGCCGCCTGGGCACCGCGCCGGGCGTCAGCGCCGTCGAGGTCAACCTCTCGCCGCCCGACACCGGCCCGGAGCCCGAGCTGATGATGGCCCGCGAGCCGTTCCAGGTCGGCGCCGCGGTCGCGGCGGTCGAGCGCGAGCTGCCGCGCGGGGTGCCGGTGCTGGCCAAGCTGCGTCCCGACGCCGTGCGCGTCGCCGAGGCCGCGCGGGCCGCCGTCGAGTCCGGCGCCCAGGCCCTGGTCGTCGGCCAGGCCCTGCCCGCCGCGATGCCCGACGGGCGGGCCGCCGGCCTGAGCGGGCCGGCCGTGGGGCCGCTGGCGCTGCGCTGCCTGACCGAGGTGCTGGGCGCCGTCGACGTGCCGGTCGTGGCCGGCGGGGGCGTCGCCACGGTGGCCGACGTGCGCACGCGGCTCGCGCTCGGTGCCGTCGCCGTGCAGGTCGGAGCCGCGCTGCTGCACGACCCGACCACCGCCGCGCGGCTGGTCGCCGCGCTCGACCCTGACGCGACGAGCGAGGAGACACCCAGCTGATGAGCACCTTCGGAACCCGTCTGCACGGCGCGATGGCCACTCGCGGCCGGCTGTGCGTCGGCATCGACCCGCACGCCGCGCTCCTGCGCGGCTGGGGCCTCGACGACGACGTCGCCGGCCTCGAGCGCTTCGCGCTGTCGGTCGTCGAGGCCGTGGCCCCGGTGGCCTCGGTGGTCAAGCCGCAGTCGGCCTTCTACGAGCGGTTCGGCAGCCGCGGCATCGCCGTGCTCGAGCGCGTCGTGGCCGAGTCGCGGGCCGCCGGGGCGCTGGTGCTGCTCGACGTGAAGCGCGGCGACATCGGCTCCACCTCGCAGGCCTACGCCGACGCCTACCTCGACCCCGCCTCCCCGCTGGGCGTCGACGCGATCACGGTGAGCCCCTACCTCGGCCTGGGCTCCCTCGACCCGTTCGTCGACACCGCGCGCCGCCACGACGCCGGCGTCTTCGTGCTGGCGCTGACCTCCAACCCGGAGGGCCCCGAGGTCCAGCACGCGGTGGGTGCCGACGGGGTGCGGGTCGCCGACCGGGTGCTCGACCACCTGCGCGGGCTCAACGCCGAGGCCGGGTCGCTCGGGCAGCTCGGGTCGTTCGGGGCGGTGGTCGGCGCGACGATCGCGCAGCCCGAGGAGGGGCCCGCCTTCGACCTGGCGACCGGCGGCCCGGTCCTGGCTCCGGGCTTCGGTGCCCAGGGCGGCACCGTCGGCGACCTGAGGCGGATCTTCGGCGCCTCCGCCTCCCACGTGCTGGCCAGCTCCTCGCGCGAGGTGCTGGGCCTGGGCCCCGACCGGCTCGCGATGCGCGACGCCGTGCGGGCCACCAACGACGAGCTGGCCGCGCTCGGATGAGGCGGCTCCCGGTCGGGCTCCTGGTGCTCGGGCTCGCGGTGCCCCTGGCGGCCTGCGGCCAGGACCGCTTCGAGGCCTACTGCGAGCGCGTCGAGGAGCACCAGGTGGCGCTGACCGAGGCGGTCGCCGAGGGCGGCCCCGACGCCCTGCTGGGCGTGCTGCCGCGGCTGCAGGACATCAGCGAGGCCGCCCCGCGCGACGTCACCGACGAGTGGCAGCAGGTCGTGGGTCGGCTGGAGGTCCTCGAGGCCGCGCTCGAGGACGCCGGGGTCGACGCCGCCGACTACGACCGGGCCGAGCCCCCGGCCGGCCTCGCCGACGCCGACCGGGCCGCCATCGACGGTGCGGCCCGCGAGCTGGTGCGTCCCACCACGGTGGCCGCGCTGCAGTCGGTCGAGACGCAGGTGCGCGACGTGTGCGGCACCCCGCTGTACCAGTGACCCCGGGCGGGCCCGACCCGGGCGGTTGCGTTGCCGCCCGCTGAGACTTCTGACTAGATTGGCCCCTCCCGACCCTGCTCCCGACCCACCGACACAAGGACCTGAGACGACGTGGCACTCCCTCCGCTCACACCTGAACAACGACAGGCGGCACTCGAGAAGGCAGCCGCCTCCCGTCGGGAGCGGGCCGAGGTGAAGAACCGCCTCAAGAACTCCGGCGCCTCGATCGTCGACGTGCTCGCCGAGGGCCAGACCAACGAGGTCATCGGCAAGCTGCGGGTCGTCGACCTGCTGCAGTCGATGCCCGGGCTGGGCAAGGTGCGCGCCAAGCAGATGATGGAGCGCCTCGGGATCGCCGAGAGCCGTCGGGTGCGCGGGCTGGGCACCAAGCAGGTCGCCGCCCTCGAGAAGGAGTTCAGCTCCCGAGAGGCCCGGTGAGCCCCGCGGAGCCCACGCCCGCGCGTCGTACCCGCCTGGTGGTGCTGGCCGGACCCACGGCCGTCGGCAAGGGCACCGTGGCCGCTGCCGTGCGCGACCTGCACCCCGACGTGTGGATCTCGGTCTCGGCCACCACGCGTGCGCCGCGCCCCGGCGAGGTCGACGGCGTGCACTACTGCTTCGTCAGCGACGAGGAGTTCGACGCGCTGGTCGAGGCCGGCGAGATGCTCGAGTGGGCGGTCGTCCACGGCGCCGCCCGCTACGGCACGCCGCGCGGGCCGGTGGAGGAGGCCCTGGGTGCCGGTCGGCCCTCGATGCTCGAGATCGACCTGCAGGGCGCCCGCCAGGTGCGCGCCACGATGCCCGACGCGCTCTTCGTCTTCCTCAAGCCGCCGTCGTGGGAGGAGCTGGTGCGCCGGCTGGTCGGGCGCGGCACCGAGACCGAGGAGCAGCGCGAGCGTCGCCTGGTCACCGCGCGCGAGGAGCTGGCCGCCGAGCCGGAGTTCGACGTGACCATCGTCAACCAAGAAGTTCACGCCGCGGCCCACGACTTGGTAACCTTGATGATGCTCGACCCGAGCAACCACCCCAACGATCTGTGAGGCCTTCTTGTCTGCCCCGAACATCGACGCCGTGGGAGTCACCAACCCCTCGATCGACGACCTGCTGACGAAGACCGACAGCAAGTACAAGCTCGTGCTGTACAGCGCCAAGCGGGCGCGCCAGATCAACGCCTACTACTCCCAGCTCGGCGAGGGCCTGCTGGAGTACGTCGGCCCCCTCGTGGAGACCCACGTGCAGGAGAAGCCGCTGTCGATCGCGCTGCGCGAGATCAACGACGACCTGCTCACCTGCGAGGACGTCGACCCCGCCGAGCTCGCCGCCGAGGAGGCCGCCGCCAAGGCTGCTGCCGCCGACGCCGCGGCGTTCAGCCAGGGCGAGTGAGCTGAGCACCCACGCCACCACGCAGGCCGCTTCCCCGTCGGGGGAGCGGCCCGCTGCGATTTCGAGGCCGCGCGTGGTCCTCGGCGTCGCCGGCGGGATCGCGGCCTACAAGGCCTGCGAGCTGCTGCGGCGCCTGAGCGAGTCGGGCCACGACGTCACCGTGGTGCCCACCGCCGCCGCGCTGCGCTTCGTCGGGGCGCCCACCTGGTCGGCGCTGTCGGGCAAGCCCGTCAGCGACGAGGTCTGGGACGACGTGCACGAGGTGCCGCACGTGCGGATCGGCCAGCAGGCCGACCTGGTCGTGGTCGCGCCCGCCACCGCCGACCTGATGGCCAAGGCCGCGCACGGCCTGGCCGACGACCTGCTCACCAACACGCTGCTCACCGCGCGCTGCCCGGTGGTGCTGGCCCCGGCCATGCACACCGAGATGTGGGAGCACCCCGCCACCCGCGCCAACGTCGCCACCCTGCGCGAGCGCGGCGTGCTGGTGCTCGAGCCCGCCGAGGGCCGCCTGACCGGCGCCGACACCGGCAAGGGGCGCCTGCCCGAGCCGGCCGAGATCTTCGAGGCCTGCCGCGAGGTGCTGGTCGGCGGCGGGCGGCGCGACCTGGCGGGTCGCCACGTGCTGGTCTCGGCGGGCGGCACCCGCGAGCCGCTCGACCCGGTGCGCTACCTGGGCAACCGCTCCTCGGGCCGGCAGGGCTACGCGCTGGCGCGCGCGGCGCTGGCCCGCGGCGCCGAGGTCACGCTGGTCAGCGCGAACGCCTCGCTGCCGGACCCCGCCGGGGTCAAGGTCGTGCACGTCGCGACCACCGCCGAGCTGCGCGAGGCCGTGGTCGGCGCTGCAGGCGGCGCCGACGCCGTGGTGATGGCCGCGGCCCCCGCCGACTTCCGCCCCGTCGACGTCAGCGGCGCCAAGATCAAGAAGCGCGAGGACGGCTCGGTGGCCCCCGTCGAGCTGGTGCAGAACCCCGACGTGCTCCACGAGATCTCCCACGAGCGCGCCCGCGCCGGCCAGGTCGTGGTCGGCTTCGCCGCCGAGACCGGTGACGAGAGCGGCAGCGTCCTCGACCACGCCCGCGCCAAGCTGGCCCGCAAGGGCTGCGACCTGCTCGTCGTCAACGACGTCAGCGGGGGAGCGGTCTTCGGCAGCGAGGACAACCAGGCCCTGGTGCTGGCCGCCGACGGCGACGGCGTCGACGTACCGCTGGGCTCGAAGTCGCAGCTGGCGCACGTGATCTGGGACCAGGTCGCCATCCGGATGAGGACCTGAGCGACCGCACCCGGTAGAAATGACACGCCCCGCCCGAGGACCGGGCGGGATACCGCAACCGAGGAGCCGAGATGTCCGGACGCCTGTTCACCTCCGAGTCGGTGACCGAGGGTCACCCCGACAAGATCGCCGACCAGATCAGCGACAGCGTCCTCGACGAGATGCTGCGCCAGGACCCGCACAGCCGCGTGGCCGTCGAGACGCTGCTGACCACCGGCCTGGTCGTGGTGGCCGGCGAGGTCGCCACCACCGGCTACGTCGACATCAAGTCGATCGTGCGCCAGCGGATCCTCGACATCGGCTACGACCACTCCGACAAGGGCTTCGACGGCACCACCTGCGGCGTCATGGTCGCCATCGGCGGCCAGTCGGGCGACATCGCCCAGGGCGTCGACACCGGCTACGAGTCGCGCCTGGAGTCCTCGGTCGACGCGATGGACAAGCAGGGCGCCGGCGACCAGGGCCTGATGTTCGGCTACGCCTGCGACGACACCCCCGAGCTGATGCCGCTGCCGATCAAGATCGCGCAGACGCTCTCGGAGCGGCTCTCCGCGGTGCGCAAGGACGGCACGCTGGCCTACCTGCGCCCCGACGGCAAGACCCAGGTCACCGTCGAGTACGACGACGACAACCGGCCGGTGCGCATCGACACCGTCGTGCTCTCCACCCAGCACGCCGAGGACGTCGACCTCGAGACGATGCTGCAGCCCGACATCAAGAAGCACGTCATCGACCCGGTGCTGGCCTCCTTCGACATCCCCAGCGAGGGCTACCGGCTCCTGGTCAACCCCACCGGCCGCTTCGTGGTCGGCGGCCCGATGGGCGACGCCGGCCTGACCGGGCGCAAGATCATCGTCGACACCTACGGCGGCATGGCCCGCCACGGCGGCGGCGCGTTCTCGGGCAAGGACCCGTCGAAGGTCGACCGCTCGGCTGCCTACGCGATGCGCTGGGTGGCCAAGAACGTCGTGGCCGCCGGCCTGGCCCGCCGCTGCGAGGTCCAGGTCGCCTACGCGATCGGCAAGGCCCAGCCCGTCGGCGTCTTCATCGAGACCTTCGGCACCGGCACGGTGGCCGACGACGTGATCCAGAAGGCGGTCCTCGAGGTCTTCGACCTGCGCCCCGCCGCGATCATCGCCGCCCTCGACCTGCTGCGCCCGATCTACGCCCAGAGCGCCGCCTACGGCCACTTCGGCCGCGAGCTGCCCGACTTCACCTGGGAGCGCACCGACCGCGCCGACGCGCTGAAGGCCGCTGTCGGGGGCTGAGCCCGCCCGGCGGCGCGGCGTCACCGGCGGCTGCTAGACAACACCCCATGGCCGCAGGACCCGACGACGCCCACCCCGAGCAGCCCGAGCTGCTGCCCGGGCTGGTCCGCGCCACCCTCAAGCAGTCGCAGGCCAAGGCCCGCGCCACCCGTGAGCGCAAGGCCGCCGAGGCCGAGACCGCGGCGGTGCTGCCGGTGGCGCGGGTGCTGGTCGACGTGCCGCTGGCCCACCTCGACCGTCCCTTCGACTTCTCGGTGCCGGCCGCGATGGCCGAGGACGCCGTGCCGGGCACGCGGGTCAAGGTGCGCTTCGCCGGCAAGGAGACCGACGGGTTCCTCGTCGAGCGCGCCGAGACCAGCGAGCACACCGGCACGCTGCTGCCGCTGCGCCGGGTCGTCAGCGCCGAGCCGGTGCTCAGCGCCGAGGTGGCCGCGCTCAGCGCCGCCGTCGCCGAGAGGTACGCCGGCAGCCGCGCCGACGTGCTGCGCCTCGCGGTGCCGCCGCGGCACGCGACCACCGAGAAGGCCGAGGCGGCCGCGCCCCTGCCGGCGCCGGTGCACCCGCTCGAGCAGGCCGTCGAGGCGTGGGGCGACCACCCGCACGCCGAGGCGTGGCTGGGCCACCTGCGCTCGGGGGGCGCGCCGCGGGCGGTGTGGAACCCGCCGCCGGGCGCCGACTGGCCGAGCCTGGTCGCCCACGCCGCCCTCAGCGCCCCGGGGGGAGTGGTGGTGTGCCTGCCCGACGGCAAGGACGTCGAGCGGGTCGACGCGGCGCTGACCGCCCTGGGTGGCGAGCGGCCCGAGCACGCGGTGCTGACCGCCGACCTGGGCCCGGCCGCCCGCTACCGCTCCTTCCTCCAGCTGTCCCGGGGCCACCGGCGCATCGCCGTCGGCACCCGTGCCGCCGCCTTCGCCCCGGTCGCCGACCTGTCCCTGGTCGTGGTGTGGGACGACGGCGACGACCTGCACGGCGAGCCGCGGGCGCCGTACTGCCACACCCGCGAGACGCTGCTGCTGCGCGCCGAGCTCGCGGGCGCCGCGGCGCTGGTCGGCGGCTTCGCCCGCACCGTCGAGGCCGACCACCTGCTGCGCTCGGGCTGGGCCCACGAGCTGGTCGCGGCGCGCGAGCGGGTGCGGGCCGCCGCCCGCGTCGAGGTCGCCGGCGCCACCGACTTCGACCTGGTGCGCGACCCGCGGGCGCGCACCAGCCGGCTGCCCCGCCAGGTGCACGACCTGGTCCGCTCGGCGCTGGCCGAGGGCCCGGTGCTGGTCCAGAACCCCCGCCAGGGCTACGTCGCCTCGCTGGCCTGCGAGCGCTGCCGCACCCCGGCGCGGTGCGCCACCTGCGAGGGACCGCTGCGCCTGCCCTCGCCGACCAGGCCCCCGGCCTGCCGCTGGTGTGGCACGGAGGCGCCCGCCTGGGCCTGCGGCGAGTGCGGCCACCGCGGGCTGCGGGCCCCGGTGCTCGGCGAGGCGCGCACCGCCGAGGAGCTCGGGCGGGCCTTCCCCGCCGTGCGGGTGCGCACCTCCGCCCGCGACGGCGTGCTGGCGCGCGTCGACGACGCCCCCGCCATCGTCGTGGCCACCCCGGGGGCAGAGCCCGTCGCCGAGGGCGGGTACGCCGCCGTGGTGCTGCTCGACGCCTGGCTGCTGCTGGCGCGCCCCGACCTGCGCACCGACGAGGAGGCGCTGCGTCGCTGGGCCAACGCCGTGGGGCTGGTGCGCCCCGGGGGCCGGGCGATGGTGGTGGCCGACGCCGCGCTGACGCCGGTGCAGGCGCTGGTGCGCTGGGACATGGGCGGCTTCGCGGCCCGCGAGGCCGACAGCCGCTCCGAGGCCCACCTGCCGCCGGCCTCGCGGCTGGCCACGATCACCGGCGAGCCGGGAGCCGTCGACGACGCGCTGGTGCTGCTGGAGGTGCCCGAGCCGGCCGAGGTCCTCGGGCCCGTCGAGCTGCCCGACGACGAGGACCGCTGCCGGGTGGTGGTGCGGGTGCCCCGGGCCCAGGGCCCGGCGCTCTCGCGCGCCCTGGGCGACCTGCAGCGGATGCGCTCCTCGCGCAAGCTCGACCCGGTGCGGATCCAGGTCGACCCGCCGAGCCTGTGACCTGCCCCGGGCTCCTAGGATGGCCGCCATGCCCACCCAGCCGATCCGTCTCTTCGGCGACCCCGTGCTGCGCCGGCCGGCCGTCGAGGTCGTCGACTTCGACCGTGAGCTGCGCAAGCTGGTCGAGGACCTGACCGACACCATGCGCGAGGCGCCCGGCTCCGGCCTGGCGGCCCCCCAGATCGGGGTGGGCCTGCGGGTCTTCACCTGGTGGGTCGACGGCGAGCTGGGGCACCTGGTCAACCCGGTGCTCGACCTGTCGGAGGAGGAGCAGGACGGCCCGGAGGGCTGCCTGTCGCTGCCCGACCTGGTCTTCGACACCAAGCGCGCCCTGCGCGTGGTCGCCAAGGGCATGGACATGCACGGCGAGCCGGTGAGCATCGAGGGCTCCGAGCTGCTGGCCCGCGCGATCCAGCACGAGACCGACCACCTCGACGGCATCCTCTTCATCGACCGGCTCGACACCGAGGCCCGCAAGGCCGCGATGCGCGAGATCCGGGAGTCGGAGTGGTTCGGCCTCGAGAAGCCCACCGTCAAGCTCAGCCCGCACGCCACGCGCGGGCTGGGCCTGTGAGGAGAGAGACCACCTGATGCGCGTCGTCTTCGCCGGCACCCCCGAGGTCGCCCTGCCCGCCCTGGACGCGATCGTCGCCTCCGAGCACGAGCTCGTCGGGGTCGTCACCCGCCCCGACGCCCCGGCCGGGCGCGGTCGCAAGCTGGTGGCCAGCCCCGTGGCCCAGCGCGCCGAGGAGCTCGGCGTCCCCGTCCTCAAGCCCGAGCACCCCCGGGAGCCGGAGTTCCAGGAGGCGCTGCGCGCGCTGCGCCCCGACTGCTGCCCCGTCGTGGCGTACGGCGCCCTGCTGCCGCAGTCGGCCCTCGACATCCCCGAGCACGGCTGGGTCAACCTGCACTTCTCGTGCCTGCCCGCCTGGCGCGGCGCGGCGCCGGTGCAGCACTCGATCTGGGCCGGCGACGAGGTCACCGGCGCCACCACCTTCCGCATCGTCAAGGCCATGGACGCCGGCCCGACCTTCGGCGTGATGACCGAGCGGATCCGCGAGCACGACACCGCCGGCGACCTGCTGACCCGCCTCGCCGAAGGCGGCGCCGGGCTGCTGGTCAAGACCCTCGACGGCATCGAGGACGGCTCGCTCGTCGCGCGCGAGCAGCCCGAGGACGGCGTGTCGATGGCGCCCAAGATCCTCGTCGAGGACGCGAAGGTCGACTGGAGCGAGCCCGCGGCCGCCGTCGACCGGCGGATCCGCGCCTGCACGCCCTTCCCGGGCGCCTGGTCGCTCTTCGAGGGCGAGCGCATCAAGATCGGCCCGGTCACCCCCGCCGAGGGCAGCCTCCCGCCGGGCGAGCTGGCGGTCGGCAAGAACCACGTCGTGGTCGGCACCGGCAGCGGTGCGGTGCGCCTGGGCGAGGTCAAGGCCTTCGGCAAGAAGCAGATGGCCGCGGCCGACTGGGCCCGCGGGGCCCGGCTGGCCAGCGGCGCCCGCCTCGGCGACCCGGCCGAGGACTGAGGTGGGCAGGGCGCGGGTCGACCCGGCCCGCAAGGTCGCCTTCGAGGTCCTCAAGGCCGTGCGCGTGCAGGACGCCTACACCAACCTGGCGCTGCCGGCGCTGCTGCGCAAGCACGGGCTCGGGGGGCGCGACGCCGCCTTCGCCACCGAGCTGGCCTCGGGCACGCTGCGCCGCCGCGCGACGTACGACGCCGTGCTCGACGCATGCACCGACCGGCCGCTGCGCAAGATCGAGGCCAAGGTGCTCGACTCCCTGCGGCTGGGCGCCCACCAGCTGCTCGCGATGCGGGTGCCCCAGCACGCCGCGATCTCCACCACCGTCGACCTGGTGCGCTCCGAGGTCGGCCCCGGCGCCGGCGGGTTCGCCAACGCGGTGCTGCGCAAGGTCTCGCAGCGCGACCTCGACGCCTGGCTCGTCGAGCTGGCCCCCGCGCGCGACGCCGACCCGGTCGGCCACGACGCGCTGGTGCACAGCCACCCGACGTGGGTCGTGGAGGCCCTCGGTGCCGCGCTGGAGGGGGTCGGCGCAGGAGCCGAGGTCGGCGACCTGCTGGCCGCCGACAACGTCGCGCCGGCCGTGACGCTCGTGGCCCGCCCCGGCCGGAGCACCCGGGACGAGCTGCCGGGCGAGCCCACCCCCTGGTCGCCGTACGGCGTCGTGCTCGGCTCCGGCGACCCCGGTCAGGTGCCCGCGGTCGCCGAGGGGCGGGCCGGGGTGCAGGACGAGGGCTCCCAGCTCGTCGCCGTCGCCCTGGCCGATGCCCCGCTCGAGGGGCCCGACGAGCACTGGCTCGACCTGTGCGCGGGCCCCGGCGGCAAGAGCGCCCTGCTGGCGGCGCTGGCCGCCGGCCGTGGCGCCGACCTGCTGGCCGTGGAGCGCCAGCCGCACCGCGCCGAGCTGGTGCGCCGCGCGCTGGCCGGCGCCGACGGCGTGCGCGGCGTGGTCACCGCCGACGGCACCCGTCCGCCGCTGGCGGCCGGGTCGTTCGACCGGGTGCTCGTCGACGCCCCGTGCACCGGCCTGGGGGCGCTGCGCCGCCGGCCGGAGTCGCGCTGGCGGCGCCGCCCCGACGACCTCGACGTGCTGGTCGACCTGCAGCGCCGGCTGCTGGCCTCGGCGCTCGACCTGGTGCGCCCCGGCGGCCTGGTGCTCTACGCGACCTGCTCGCCGGTGCTGGCCGAGACCCGCGAGGTGGTCACCGCGACACTGGGGGCCGTCCCCGGCGCCGAGCTGGTCGACCTGGGCCCGCAGCACGCCGCGGTGCCCGGCGCCGAGGGGCCGCTGGCCGGCACCGTGCAGCTGTGGCCGCACCGGCACCGCACCGACGCGATGTTCATGGCGCTGCTGCGCCGCGGCTGACCCAGCCGTCCTCAGGCGTCCTCAGTCGTCGCGCAGGTGCCGCAGGTAGCGGCCCGGCTCGTCCAGGTAGCGGCGCCAGTGCTGGACCAGCTCGAGGTCCTCCCAGGTGGTGCGGCGCAGGCCCCACGGGCCGACCTCGAGGATGGTGGCGCCCGGCATCGCCGCCAGCACGGGGGAGTGGGTGGCGCAGAGCACCTGACCGCCGTCGTCGACCACCCGGTCGAGCGCGGCGACCAGGCCCAGGGTGGAGGAGAACGACAGCGCGGCCTCCGGCTCGTCGAGGCAGTAGAAGCCGGAGCCGTCGAAGCGGTGGGCGAGCACCGAGAGGAACGACTCGCCGTGGCTCATCTCGTGGAAGGCCGGCTCGTCGGGACGCCGCGCGCCCGCCGGGTGGTCGGTCAGGCTCTCCTCGAGGTAGGTGTACCAGCCGTGCATGGTCTCGGCGCGCAGGAAGAAGCCCCAGCGACCGGCGCCCAGCCCGCGCCGCAGCCGCAGCGCACCGGCCAGCGGCGACTCCGAGGTGCGGGTGCGGTGCCGGCTGCCGGTCGAGCCGCCCTCCGGTGAGAGCCCGTACGCCGCCGCCACGGCCTCGACGAGCGTCGACTTGCCCGACCCGTTCTCGCCGACCAGGAAGGTCACGCCCCGCGGCAGCTCGAGGCCCTCGCGTGCCAGCTGGGCCACGGCCGGGATGGTCATCGGCCAGACGCCGGAGCGGGGCGCCCGCCCGGGGTCGACCTCCACGCCGACCACCGGCGGCTGGTCGAAGTCCATGGCCGCCACCCTAGGCTCGGGCCATGCCAGCCCAGCCGCCCGCCGTCGAGATCGAGGTCGACGACAAGGTCGTGCGCGTCAGCAACCCCGACCGGGTCTACTTCCCCGAGTCGGGCGCCACCAAGCTCGACCTCGTCGAGTACTACCTGGCGGTCGGCCCGGGCATCGTCAACGCGCTGTGGGAGCGGCCCTGCATGCTGCACCGCTTCCCGAAGGGCCTGGCCGGCCCGAAGGTGCACCAGAAGCGGCTGCCGAAGGGCGCCCCGGCGTGGGTCGAGACGGTCGAGCTGCACTTCCCGCGCTTCGACCGCACCGCCGACGAGCTGTGCGTGACCGAGCTGGCCTCGGTGATCTGGGCGGTGCAGATGTCGACCGTGGAGTTCCACCCGTGGAACAGTCGGCGCGCCGACACCGAGAAGCCCGACGAGTGGCGCATCGACCTCGATCCGGGTCCCGAGTGCGACTACGCGACGGTCCAGCGCGTGGCCGGGGTGGTGCACGAGGTGCTCGACGAGCTCGGGGCGACCGGCTTCCCCAAGACCAGCGGCAGCAAGGGCCTGCACGTCTACGTCCGGATCCCGCCCGAGCACGGCTTCGCCCAGGTCCGCCGCGCGGCGCTGGCCTTCGCCCGTGAGGTCGAGCGCCGCAGCCCCGACGTCACGACGACCTGGTGGACCAAGGACCGCGACCCGGCGGTGGTCTTCGTCGACTACAACCAGAACGCCCGCGACCACACCATCGCGGCGGCGTACTCGGTGCGGGGGCTTCCCGACGCCCGTGTCTCGACGCCGCTGCGCTGGGACGAGGTGGACGACGCCGACCCGCGCGACCTCACCATCGCCACCGTGCCGCAGCGCTTCGCCGAGGTGGGCGACCTGCACGAGGCGATCGACGAGCACCCCTTCGACGTCGCGCCGCTGCTGGAGTGGGCCGACCGCGACGACCTGCCCGTCGAGGAGGGGGAGGTGTGATGTCCAGGGACGCCGGCCCTGTCGCTGGTCGAGCAGGAGCGCCTCCTCGAGCCGGTGGCCGGTCTGGGAGGATGACGTCTCGTGGGCATCCAGATCACTCCGAGCATCCTCAACGCCGACTTCGCGAGCATCGGGGCGGAGGTGGCCCGCATCCCCAGCGCCGACTGGGTGCACGTCGACGTGATGGACAACCACTTCGTGCCCAACCTGACCTTCGGCCCGACCATGGTCGAGGCGATCGCGCGCTCGACCGGCACCCCGCTCGACGCGCACCTGATGATCAACGACCCCGACCGGCACGCCCCGGCGTACGTCGAGGCCGGCGCCGCGTCGGTGACGTTCCACGTCGAGGCGGCCGCCGCACCGGTGCGCCTGGCGCGCGAGATCCGCTCCGCGGGCGGGCGGGCCAGCATGGCGCTCAAGCCGGCCACCCCGGTCGAGCCCTACGAGGACCTGCTGCCCGAGCTCGACATGCTGCTGCTGATGACGGTCGAGCCCGGCTTCGGCGGCCAGAAGTTCCTCGACCTGGTGCTGCCCAAGATCCGCCGCGCCCGCGCGCTGATGGACAAGCACGGCGTCGAGACCTGGCTGCAGGTCGACGGCGGCGTCTCGCTCGAGACCATCGAGCGCTGCGCCGAGGCCGGCGCCGACGTGTTCGTGGCCGGGTCGGCCGTCTACTCCGCCGAGGACCCCGACGCGATGGTCGAGGAGCTGCGCGCTTCCGCCGCCGCAGCCCAGGGCTGACGCCCGGCCCTCGCCCAGCCCAACCGTGTGGTGGGGCTCACCCCCGTCGACGGCGCCGTGTGTGGGAGACTGCGGGGGACGAGTGAACATTGCTCGCGTGCTCTGGGGTCGGTGAAAATCCGAGCCGGCGGTGACTGGCCGAGAGGCCGGAAGTCCGCGACCCGGTCACCGCCAGTGACCGGTTGACCAGGTGTGAGTCCTGGACCGACGGTCAAAGTCCGGATGGGAAGTGCACGCACAGCAGGCTCATCCGCCGACGCTTCGCGCGCGGCGTGGGTCCGCAGTCAGCCCCGGGGTCCGCGACGGACCGAGAAGGGCGGCGCAGATGGCCGGCACGAGCGACGTCGAGCGCGACGCGATGCGTCGTGCGCTCGAGCTCGCCGCACGCCCCGGCGCCCCGCTGCACCCCAACCCCCGGGTCGGGTGCGTGCTCCTGCGCCCCGACGGCAGCACCCTCGCCGAGGGCCACCACCGCGGCGCCGGCACCCCGCACGCCGAGGTCGACGCGCTGGCCCGGGCCGGGGCCGAGGCCCGCGGCGCGACGGCCGTGGTCACCCTCGAGCCGTGCGACCACACCGGCCGCACCGGCCCGTGCTCGCAGGCCCTTGTCGCCGCCGGCGTACGCCGCGTGGTGCTGGCCCAGCGCGACCCCAACCCGCTCGCGACCGGCGGGGTCGAGACCCTGCGTGCCGCCGGCATCGAGGTCGAGGCCGGGCTGATGGCCGCCGAGGCGACCGCCCTCAACCGGGTCTGGACCTTCGCGGTCGAGCACGGCCGCCCGTTCGTGACCTGGAAGCTGGCGACCACCCTCGACGGGCGCAGCGCCGCGGCCGACGGGACCAGCCGCTGGATCAGCGGCACCGCCGCGCGCCGCGACACGCACCGGCTGCGGGCGCTCGCCGACACGATGCTGATCGGCACCGGCACGGTCGCCGCCGACGACCCGCTGCTGACCGTGCGCGACGCCGACGACCGGCCGCTGCCGCGCCAGCCGCTGCGCGTGGTGATGGGGCGCCGCGACCTCGACCCGGCCGCGCGGGTGCTGGCCCCGGTCGCCGGCGTCGACGACGCGCCCACCCTGCACCTGCGCACCCGCGACCCCCACGAGGCCCTGGCCGAGCTCGCCGCCCGCGAGCGGCGCCACGTCTTCCTCGAGGGCGGACCCACCCTGGCCGCGGCGTTCCTGGCCGCCGGCCTCGTCGACGAGGTCGTCGCCTACGTCGCACCGTTCCTGCTCGGGGCCGGGCGCAGCGCCGTGGCCGACCTGGGCATCACCACCATCTCCGGGGCCTGGCGCCCCGAGGTGCTCGACGTCGCGGTGCTCGACCCGGTCGTCGACGGCGAGCAGCCGGACGTCCGGTTCACGCTCGCGCCACCAGCCCCCACCCCACCCGCACGAGGAGACGCCTGATGTTCACCGGCATCGTCGAGGAGCTCGGCACGGTCGCCGCGATCGACGACCTCACCGACGCCGTCCGACTCACCATCGACGCCAGCGAGGTGCTCGAGGGCACCGGCCTGGGCGACTCGATCGCCGTCAACGGCTGCTGCCTGACCGTGGTCTCCGTCGACGGCGGGGGCTGGACCGCCGACGTGATGAAGGAGTCCCTCGACAAGACGTCGATGGGCGGCCTGCGCCCCGGCGACCCGGTCAACCTCGAGCGCGCGGTCACCGCCGAGAAGCGCCTGGGCGGCCACATCGTCCAGGGCCACGTCGACGGGGTCGGCGAGGTGCTGCGCCGCGAGCCCAGCGAGCACTGGGAGGTCGTGGAGATCTCCCTGCCGCCCGGGCTGGCGCGCTACCTCGTCGACAAGGGCTCGATCACCGTCGACGGGGTCAGCCTCACCGTCGTCGAGGCCGGTCCCACCAGCTTCACCATCAGCCTGATCCCCGAGACCCTCGCACGCACCACGCTCGGGCGGCGCCGGGCAGGGGACCGGGTCAACCTCGAGGTCGACATCCTCGCCAAGCACGTCGAGAAGCTGTTGGCAGCGCAGCTGCCCGGCAGCCAGCAGAAGGAGCACCACGCATGAGCGAGCAGAACCCCACGCTGCAGCGCGTCCGCCTCGACAGCGTCGAGCGGGCCGTCGCCGACATCGCGGCCGGCAGGGCCGTGGTCGTCGTCGACGACGAGGACCGCGAGAACGAGGGCGACATCATCTTCGCCGCCGCCAAGGCCACGCCCGAGCTGATGGCCTTCACCATCCGCCACTCCAGCGGCGTGATCTGCGTGCCGATGCCCGCCGACATGCTCGACCGGCTCGAGATCCCGCTGATGACCCCGCACAACAAGGACAAGCTGCGCACGGCGTACACGATCTCGGTCGACGCCCGCGACGGCGTCTCCACCGGCATCTCGGCCGCCGACCGGGCGCACACCGCCCGGGTGCTGGCCGACTCCGCGACCGAGCCCTGGGAGATCACCCGCCCCGGTCACGTCTTCCCGCTGCGCTACCGCGAGGGCGGGGTGCTGGTGCGCCGCGGCCACACCGAGGCGGCGGTCGACCTGGCCCGGCTCGCCGGGCTCACGCCGGCCGGCGTGCTGGTCGAGGTGGTCAACGACGACGGCACGATGAAGCGGGCCGTCGAGCTGCGCGAGTTCGCCGACGAGCACGACCTGGCGATGATCTCGATCGAGGACCTGGTCCGCTACCGCCGCCGCCACGAGACCCTGGTCGAGCGGGCCGCGGTGACCCGGCTGCCCACCCGCCACGGCGAGTTCACGGCCTACGGCTACCGCATCACCGTCGACGGCTCCGAGCACGTCGCGCTGGTGCACGGCGACCCGGCCGACCTGGCCACCGACGAGCCGGTGCTGACCCGGGTGCACTCGGAGTGCCTGACCGGCGACGTGCTGCACTCCTTCCGCTGCGACTGCGGGCCCCAGCTCGACGAGGCCCTCGAGCGGGTGGTGGCCGAGGGCCGCGGGGTCGTGGTCTACCTGCGCGGCCACGAGGGCCGCGGCATCGGCCTGCTCGGCAAGCTGCAGGCCTACCAGCTGCAGGACGGCGGGCGCGACACCGTCGACGCCAACCTCGACCTGGGCCTGCCGGCCGACGCGCGCCACTACGGCACGGCCACCCAGATCCTGCGCGACCTCGGGGTGCGCTCGGTGCGGCTGATGACCAACAACCCCGACAAGGTCAGCAGCCTCGAGGACTTCGGGGTGCCGGTGGCCGAGCGGGTCCCGCTGACCCCGCACCCCAACGACCACAACCTGGGCTACCTGCTGACCAAGCGCGACCGGATGGGCCACGTGCTGCCCGACCTCGTCGACCCCGCTGTCGACCCTGCCACGAACGGAGCTGTCTGATGAGCGGCCACGGAGCCCCCACCGCCGAGCCCGTCGACTGCAGCGACCTGCGCGTCGCCGTCGTCGCCGCCTCCTGGCACACCGAGGTGATGGACGGACTGCTCGCCGGCGCCCGGCGCGCGGCCGACGACTTCTCGGTGCGCGACCTCGAGGTCGTGCGGGTGCCGGGCACCTTCGAGCTGCCCGTGGTCGCCTCGGCCCTGGCCGAGCGGGGCTACGACGCCGTGGTCGCCCTGGGCGTCGTCATCCGCGGCGGCACCCCGCACTTCGACTACGTGTGCAACGCCGCCACCGACGGCCTGGGCCGGGTCGCCCTCGACCACACCGTGCCGGTGGGCTTCGGGGTCCTGACCTGCGACGACGACCAGCAGGCGCTCGACCGCGCCGGGCTGGAGGGGTCGAAGGAGGACAAGGGCTACGAGGCCACCGCCGCCGCCCTGCACACCGCCCGCACGCTGGGCTCGCTGCGCGGCTGAGCCGGTCGAGCCCGCGGGGCGCTGCCGCGTCAGGACGTGCGGCGGTGCCCCGGGCGGTCCTCGGCGATCCAGGCGGCACCCAGCCGCATGCCCTCCGCGATGACGCCGATGGCCAGGTAGATGCCCGAGACGCCGGCGACCACGACCCCGAGGGCGAGCAGCACGACGTTCGAGTCGTCCTGGCGGCCGCCTGTGCCTGCGCCGACGAGCAGCCACCCCAGCACCTGGCCGATCGAGGCCACGACGATGACCGCCCAGGGCCGCCACCGCCCCGAGGCCGTCGTGTGCTCGCCCGAAGGCTGACCGAGCGCCTCGCGCCGCAGCGCGTCGTGGCGCGCGGCCCGCTCGGCGAGGTCGTCCTGGCCAGGCTCGACCATCGGCTTCTCCTTCGTGCTGGTCCCGGAACCTGGGAGATCTCTACCACGTCCGCCCGCGGCGTCGGCTCTGACAGGCTGGGGCGATGAGCGCAGGGCTGACGGGAGTGGTGGTCGCGGTCGTGGTGGCCGCGGGGGTGCTGGTGTGGCTGGGGGCCGAGACGGCGCTGGGCCGAGGCGCTGACCGCTCGCGGCCCCGGCCCCCGGTCGCCGAGCGCTGGCGGCGCCGCCCCGGCCTGCGCAGCGCGGCCCTGGTGCTGCTCGGACTGGGCGTGGGCGCCGGCGTGCTCGGCGCGGCCGCCCTGACCGGGGGCGCCACCGACCGCGGGACCGGGCTCGACCTCGTCGGCCTGGCGACGGCGCTCGTGCTGGCCGGGGTCAGCCTGCTGGCGACCTGGTGGCGCCTGGCCGGCCGGCGTCGGTGAGGCGCGCGCGCCACTCGTCGGCCAGCAGCGCGTAGGCGTAGGAGTCCACCCAGCCCAGGTCGCGGTGCAGCGACTCGGCGACCCGGTGCGCCTCGCGGCGCATCCCGACCCGCTCCATCAGCCGCCACGACGGCGAGTTGGCCGCGAAGCAGTCGGCGGTGACCCGGCGCAGCCCCAGGTCGTCGAAGCAGATCGCCAGCACCGCCTCGAGCGCCTCGGTGGCCAGCCCCCTGCCGGCGTACGCCGGGTCGAGGACCCAGCCGAGGTCCGCCTCCACCGCGTGCGCCCGCCCGGCCACGTCGAGCTGCGCCCAGCCGTCGCCCACCGACACCATCAGGTCGCCGACGACCCGGCCGTCGTGCTCGACCAGCAGCGTCTTGGCCAGCCGGTCCGGGCGGGCGTACCACTCGCGGAAGGCGTCGAGGTCCTCGGTGCGTCCGCCCAGCCACCGACCCACGTCGTCACGGCGCCGGTAGGCCCACACCGCCTCCGCGTCGTCGGGCTCGGCGGGCCGCAGCGAGGCGCGGTCGGTGGGGCGGGGCCAGCGCAGACCGGCCAGGGGGTGAGGGGCGTCCACGCGACCATGGTGTCGTGCAGGTCTCGTTCCCGCGATCCGGTACCGGGCGCCGGGGCCCCACCACCTAGGCTGGTGCCTCGTGAAGACGTTCGAGGAGCTGTGGACCGAGCTGGCCGAGAAGGCCCGGACCCGTCCCGAGGGGTCGGGCACCGTGCGAGAGCTCGACGCCGGGGTCCATGCGATCGGCAAGAAGCTGGTCGAGGAGGCCGCCGAGTCCTGGATGGCCGCCGAGCACGAGGGCAAGGAGCGCGCGGCCGAGGAGATCAGCCAGCTGCTCTACCACGTGCAGGTCCTGATGCTCGGGCTCGGCCTCGAGCTCGACGACGTCTACACCCACCTCTGAGAGGCCACCGCCATGTCGTTGCTGAGAGTGGCGGTCCCCAACAAGGGATCGCTGTCCGTCTCCGCCTCCGAGATCCTCAAGGAGAGCGGCTACCGCCAGCGTGAGGACTCCAAGCAGCTCACGCTCACCGACGCCGAGAACGGCGTCGAGTTCTTCTACCTGCGCCCCCGCGACATCGCGCTCTACGTCGGCGAGGGCACCCTCGACGTCGGCATCACCGGGCGCGACCTGCTGCGCGACTCGGGAGCCAAGGCCGACGAGGCGCTCGACCTGGGCTTCGGGCGCAGCCGGTTCCGCTTCGCCGCGCGCCCCGGGCGCTACACCGAGCTCTCCGACCTCGCCGGCGCGCGGATCGCGACGTCGTACACCGGGGTCGTCCGCTCGTTCCTGGAGGAGCGCGGCATCGAGGCCAGCGTCACCCGCCTCGACGGCGCCGTCGAGACCAGCATCCAGCTGGGTGTCGCCGACGTGATCGCCGACGTCGTCGAGACCGGCAGCACGCTGCGCCAGGCCGGCCTCGAGGTCTTCGGCGAGACCATCCTGGAGTCGGAGGCGGTGCTGATCACCCGCTCCGGCGACGTCCCGGAGGGCTTCGAGTCGCTCAAGCGCCGCATCGAGGGCGTCCTGGTGGCGCGCAGCTACGTGATGATGGACTACGACATCCCCAGCGACCAGGTCGCCGACGCGGTGCGCCTGACCCCCGGGATCGAGAGCCCCACGGTCGCCCCGCTGCACCGCGAGGGCTGGTCGGCGGTGCGGGCCATGGTGCCGCGTGCCGGTGCGCAGCGGCTGATGGACCAGCTGTGGCAGCTCGGGGCCCGCGGCATCCTCCTCACCGACATCCATGCCTGCCGCCTCTGAGGGCGGGGCGCCGGCGCTGCCGGTGACCTACCGCCCGCTGGGTCCGCGCATCGTGGGCATCGGGCTGGGCGTCGGCCTGCTCGTGGTCTTCGCCGCGGCCTGGATCAGCTTCGGGCCCGACGTGCGGGCCCGGTTCACCCTCTTCCAGCGCAGCACGCTGGTCTTCCTGGGGGCGTTGGGGTTCGGCTCCATCTTCGCGCTGGTGCGCTCGCGGGTGGTCGCCGAGCGCGGCCGCCTGGTGGTCGTCAACGGCTTCCGGCGCCGCGAGCTGGCGTGGGAGCAGGTGGTCAGCGTGCGGATGCCGCCCGGCGCACCCTGGGCGACCCTCGACCTCACCGACGGCACCACCATCGCCGCGATGGGCATCCAGGGCTCCGACGGCGCCCGCGCGCAGCGGGCGGTGCGCCAGCTGCGCTCGCTCGTCGACGATCCTGCGCGCTGAGCGCGGGCCGGTCGTCGCGGCCGGTCAGTCGACGGCGCGGACGCCCCACGAGCCCGAGTGCTCGTCGCCGGGGCTGCCGGCCGGTGCCAGGACCACCAGGTCGGTGCCCGAGCGCAGCGCGTCGGGCGGCGCGGTCATCGGCTCCACCGCCAGCGAGCGGCGGGCGCTGGGGCCCGCGTCGTCGGCGGTGTAGACCTGCAGGTGGGTCCAGGCCGGATCCACCCACAGGCTCACGCCCTCACCGCTGCGCGGGTCGCGCAGGGTGGTGGTGGCCCGGCCCCACTCGTCGCGCTCGAGGTCGGTGAAGGCGGTGTCGAGCACGGTCGAGCGCAGCGGCCGGGAGATCCGGAAGTCGAGCTCGCCGCCCTCGACCTGCTCGGAGCCGACCGGGCGCTTGAGCTCGTCGGTGCGCAGCGCGGTCGCGGCCGGCAGCGTCAGCTCGAGCTGGTCGACCGGGCCCGCCCCGACGCACAGGTAGGGGTGCGAGCCGGCGGCGTACGGCGCCTCCTCGGGCGACATGTTGGTCGCGGTCACGGTCACCGTCAGGCCGTCGGCGGACAGGTCGTGCACGACGTGCAGGTCGAGGGTCCAGGGCCAGCCCGGGCGGGCCATCAGGCGGTAGGTCAGCGAGACCGAGTGGGCGGTGTGCTCCTCCAGGGTCCACGCCGCCCAGCGCACCAGCCCGTGGGAGGCGTTGCGCAGCTCGGGCTCGGTCAGCGGCAGGACCAGCTCGTGGCCGCCGAAGCTGAAGCGTCCCTCGGCGAGCCGGTTGGGCCAGGGCGCCAGCAGCTGGCCGCGCCCGCCCCAGGAGTGCTCCTCGAGGCCGAACCCGTCGACCAGCGGCCGACCGGCGTACGACAGCTCGCGCAGCGCGGCGCCGCTCTCGGTGACCACGGCGCGGTAGCCGCCGCCGGAGATCTCGAACTGGTCTCCGCTGGGTGCAAGCATGCGCCGCACCCTAGTGGTCCGAGGAGGCGGCGCCGGGCACGACCGTGCGCGGCGGGACGCGACCGGTGCCGTCGACCAGCACGTCGGCCCGGCCGCGGGTGCCCTGGCGCTCGAAGTGGTGGGCCTCGGCCTCGGCCCAGGCCTCCCAGTGCGGCTCGAAGGAGTCGCCGTCGCGCTCCACCCCGCGCCGGCGGCGCAGCTCGGCGGGGGCGTCGACCCAGACCAGCACCGTGGTCAGGGGAGAGATGCGGGCCGTGCCGGCGCCGACGCCCTCGAGCACCAGCAGCGGCACCGGGGTGACGGTCACGTCCTCGCCCGGAGCGCCGGCCCGCCAGTCGTAGCGGGTGTAGCTGCTGGCGGCGTCGCGGTCGAGGGGGCTGAGCAGCTGCTCGAGCTGGTCGGGCAGGTGCGGCAGGCCGTCCCAGCCCTGGTACATGTCGTCGAGGCGCACGACGCGGGTGCGCACCGACGCGGCCCGCTCGACGGCGTCGGCCAGGGTGGACTTGCCGGCGCCCGAGGGGCCGTCGATGCACACCAGCCAGCCCGAGCCGCCCAGCGTGGGCGGGCGGCTGGTGGCCAGGTCGAGGACCAGGCGGGCCACCTCAGAAGGCGAGACCGAGGCCACGGTAGGTCTCCACCTCCGCCTCGAAGCGCTCGCCGGTCAGCAGCCGCACGCTGCGGCCGTGCTCGAACAGCTCGCCGGACTTCGCGTGCCGGAACCACACCAGGTCGCCGATCGAGAGCATCCCCGCCGAGGGACCCACCAGGGGGCTCTGCACCTCGCCGGCACCCTCCAGGCCGGTCAGGCGCAGGCCGGGGGGAGCCCAGGGGGTCGGCAGCCGGTCGGGGCCGGCCGCTCCCGAGGCCACCAGCCCGCCGCCGTGCACGGTCGCGACGTCGGCGGAGGGGCGCCGGGTCACCGGGAGCCCGAAGAACGCGGCAGGTCGCGGGGCGAAGGAGCGGTAGTGGTCGAACAGCGTCGGGACCAGCAGCCCGGAGCCGGCCGCCACCTCGGTGACGACGGGGTCGGCGGCGCTGGTCTCGACCGACCCGGTGCCGCCGGCGTTCCACAGCTCGAGCCCCTCGGGCCCGACGAGGTCGACGAGCGCGGTGTGGACCTGTCGGCGCCGCTCGGCCAGCTGGGCGAGCGAGGCGTCCTTGAGCCGGCGCACCACCAGCGAGCGGGCCCGGGCGCTCGGCACGTCGTCGGGCACCCCGGCCACCTGGCCCTCGTAGGTCATCGCCCCGACCAGCGTGAAGCCGGGCCGGGCGACGACCTCGCGGGCCAGGGCGGCCACGGCCTCGGCGTCGCGCAGCGGCGAGCGCTTCGGGCCGACGTGCCGGCCGCCGGCCTGCAGGCCCGCGTCGACGTCGAGCGCGACCCGCACCGGCACCGCCCGCGAGGAGCGCACCGAGTCGACGACGTCGAGGTGGGCCACGTCGTCGACCATCAGCGTGATCCGGCCCGCGGCCCGCGGCGAGACCACGAGCGCGGCGAGCGCCGCCCGGTCGACCGTGGGGTAGGCGACCAGCAGGTCGTCGGTGACGTCGTGCTCCTCGAGCCACAGCGCCTCGGCCAGGGTGTAGGCGAGCACGCCCCGGAAGCCGTCACGGGCCAGGGCGCGCGACATCAGGGCCGGCACCCGCACCGACTTCGAGGCCAGCCGCAGCGGCGTGCCGCCCGCGCGGCGCTCGAGGTCGGCGGCGTTGGCGTCGAAGGCGTCGAGGTCCACGACCAGCAGCGGGGTCGGCGCCGGCTCCTCCAGGGCGCGCACCGCCGCGTCGAGGCGGGCCCACAGCCGGCTGCGCGCCGCCGCGCTGCCCGGGTCGCCCGGGCCGGTGCCACGGGCCATCAGGAGATGCCGCGCTTGCGCAGCAGTGCCTCGATGTCGGCCAGGTCGTCGTCGATCGCCGGCTTGCCCTTGCCCGCCCGGTCGGCGGGCGCGGCCTCACCGGCGGGGGAGGACAGCTCCTCGCGCCGGGCGCCGTCGACCCGGCGCGAGCCGGAGCGCCGGTCGAGCAGGCCGGCGCCGACCAGCAGCAGCACGGAGGTGCCGGCCAGCGCCGCACCGATCCACACCACGGGGCTCAGCACCAGCCCGAGCGCCCAGTCGGAGACCGCGCCGGCGATGCGGGTGAACATCTCGAGGGTCCCGGTCAGGTAGGCCGCCGGCACCAGCAGCGTGAGCGCGGCGGCCCGCATGGCCGGCACCGCACCCCGGCGACGCCAGGCCCAGACCGTGACGAGAGCGCCCACGACGGTCAAGGCGATCGCGAGCGCTGTCCAGGCTGCCTCGTCCATGCCTCCAGGGTGTCACAGGAGGCCAGCGCGTGGGCGCTGCGACCGGCAGGGATGATGGGGGAGTGGACGACCACGACCATGACCAGACCCCGGACCAGACCCCGGACCAGGCCCCGCACCAGCGCCTGCTGGCCGGCCCCGGCTTCCCCGACGACACCGGCGAGGCCGAGCCGGCCCTCGTGGCCGCGCTCGCGGCGTACGACGCGGCCCCGCGCGACCCCGACACCTACCTGGCCTGCCTCGAGGTGCTGCGCACCGCCCGGCTGCTGGTGCCGGTGGTGGCGCTGCTCGGCGAGGTCGAGGTCGACGAGCGCGGGCTGGCCCACGACAAGTCCAGCGACATGGCCGCGGTGCTGCTCACCGGCGCCGACGGGCGCACCGCCCTGCTCTCCTTCACCGGCACCGCCGCGATGACCGCCTGGGACCCGCAGGCGCGGCCCGTGCCGGTCACCGCGCCGTACGCCGCCCAGGCCGCGGTGCAGGAGGGCGCGGCGGCGCTGCTGGTCGACGTCGCCGGCCCCGCGCGGCTGGTGGTGCAGGGCGGCGACCTCGAGGCGCTGGGCGCCGGGTGGCAGCCGGTGCGGCTGGGCGCGGGCATCGGCTGGCTGCGACCCGGCGAGGCCTGACCGGCCCGAGGTCCGGGGCTTGGGGACTGGGGTCTGGGGCTTGGGGCCTGGGACTGAGGTTTGGGCGCGCGGCGCTGCGTCGGCTAGAGTCTGACAACGACCGATCAGCCCGTCCTGTGCTCCGCCCAGGAGTGCGAGGCAGGCTGATCTCCAAGCGGAGGCCAGGCACGATCGTCTCCCACCCGCATCGACCGCCAGCACCACAGGTCGTCGGGTCCGGTCCCGGACGAGCACCCGTGCTCGTGCGTAGATGCTGAACCCCGCGTCAGGGGGGACGTGTCGCGACTGGCTTCCGCTTGCTGCAAGCGGAAGCCTTTGTTCATTTCTCGGCCCTCTTCCACGGCCGGGACCTGTGCGAGGACCTCCGAGGACATCCCCACCAGGAGGACACATCAGCACCGAGCTCCGAATCAACGACCGGATCCGCGTCCAGGAGGTCCGGCTCGTTGGCCCCAGCGGCGAGACCGTCGGCATCGTTCCCACCGCCGACGCGCTGCGCCTTGCCCAGGAGGCTGACCTCGACCTCGTCGAGATCGCCCCGATGGCCCGCCCCCCGGTCTGCAAGCTCATGGACTACGGGAAGTTCAAGTACGAGAACGCCCAGAAGGCGCGCGAGGCACGGCGCAACCAGACGAACGTGATCATCAAGGAGATGAAGCTTCGTCCCAAGATCGACTCGCACGACTACGAGACCAAGAAGGGTCACGTGGTCCGGTTCCTCAACGCCGGCGACAAGGTCAAGATCACGATCATGTTCCGCGGCCGCGAGCAGCACCGCCCCGAGCTGGGCTTCCGGCTGCTGCAGAAGCTGGCCGAGGACGTCACCGAGCTCGGCTTCGTGGAGTCCTCGCCCAAGCAGGACGGGCGCAACATGACCATGGTCCTGGGCCCGCACAAGAAGAAGGCCGAGGCCAAGGTCGAGCACAAGGCGGCCAAGGAGGCCAAGGCCGCCGAGCGTGCCGCCGAGGAGGCCGAGGAGCGCGCCGAGCGCACCGAGCGCAACGCCGGTCGCCAGGCTGCTCCGAAGAAGGAGCGCGGTCGCTCCGAGAACCTCGATCCCGAGATCGAGGCCTGAGCACCGCCCGGGGCCGGCACCGGCCCCGCACCGAACTGCCGCAGCACGCAACGAGAGAGAGACACAGATGCCCAAGAACAAGAGCCACTCCGGCGCCGGCAAGCGCTTCCGCGTGACCGGCTCCGGCAAGATCCTTCGCGAGAAGGCCGGCAAGCGCCACAACCTCGAGAAGAAGCCCTCGAAGGTCACGCGCCGCATGACCGGCACCGTCGAGGTGGCCAAGGCCGACACCGCGCGCGCCAAGAAGATGCTCGGCATCTGAGCCTCGCCCACCCGTCAACCACCGGGCCGGCGCACCGGCCCTGACGTCGACCACCACGGTCGGCAGAGCACCAAGGAGACACCATGGCACGCGTCAAGCGCGCAGTGAACGCCCAGAAGAAGCGTCGTACCACCCTCGAGCGCGCCAGCGGCTACCGCGGCCAGCGCTCGCGCCTGTACCGCAAGGCCAAGGAGCAGGTCACCCACTCCCTGGTCTACAACTACAACGACCGGCGCAAGAACAAGGGCAACTTCCGCAAGCTGTGGATCCAGCGGATCAACGCCGCGGCCCGTGCCCAGGGCATGACCTACAACCGCTTCATCCAGGGCCTGAACCTGGCTGGTGTCGAGGTCGACCGCAAGATCCTGGCCGACCTGGCCGTCAACGACATCGCGGCGTTCAACGTCCTGGTCGAGACCGCCAAGAACGCCCTGCCCGAGGACGTCAACGCCCCCAAGGCGGAGGCTTCGGCCTGACTTCCTCCTGGGGCCCCTCGGGCCCCTCGGCTCCCCTCGTCGCGGGCAACACCCGCGTCAAGGACGCGCGCAGGCTCAGCCGCCGCTCGGTCCGTTCCGAGCGGCGGCTGTTCCTCGCTGACGGCCCGAAGGCCGTCGAGGGCGCCCTCGAGGTGCCCGGCGCGCTGGTGGAGGTCTTCGCGACACCCGCGGCCACCGAGCGGTACGCCGCCCTGGCCGGCACCGCGCAGGAGTCCGGCGTCGCCTGGACCCTCGTCGACGACCGCGCCCTGGCCTCGCTGAGCGAGGCCGTCAGCCCGGCCGGGCTGGTCGGGGTGTGCCGCTTCCTCGACACCGACCTCGAGTCCGTGCTGGCCGCCGCGCCGCGCCTGGTCGCGGTCTGCGCCGACGTGCGCGACCCCGGCAACGCCGGCACGGTGCTGCGCTGCGCCGACGCCGCCGGCGCCGACGCCGTGGTGCTGGCCGGCAGCTCGGTCGACGCCTACAACCCCAAGACCGTGCGGGCCTCGGTGGGCTCGCTGTTCCACCTGCCGGTCGTGGTCGCCCCCGACGCCGCCGGCGCGGTGCGGGCGTTGCAGGCCGCGGGCCTGCAGGTGCTGGCCGCCGACGGTGCCGGCGAGCGCGACCTCTACGACTCCGCGCCCCTCTCGGGGCCGGTGGCCTGGCTCTTCGGCAACGAGGCCTGGGGCCTGCCCGCCGAGCTCGCCGACCTGGCCGACCACCGCGTCTCGATCCCGATCCACGGTCGCGCCGAGAGCCTCAACCTCTCGACCGCCGCGGCGCTGTGCCTCTACGAGACCGCCCGCACCCAGCGGCGTACCTGACCCGGGTCGTGGCGGCCTCCTAGGGTGGGGCCATGCCGCCGGTCGCCTCGCCCCCGCCCTCCGACGAGGCGCGGGCGCTGCTGGACGACCTGCCCGACGGTGTGGTCCTGGCCGGCGCCGACGGGCGCGTGCGCCACGTCTCCGCCCCGGCGGCCCGGATGCTCGGCGTCGAGGCCGACGCGGCGCGGGGCCGGCCGCTGCCCGAGGTGCTGCGCCTGCAGGACCGCGAGGGGGAGTCGTGGTGCGCCTGCAACACGCCCTTCGAGGGGCTGGCCACCCGCACCGCCGTGCCGGAGCAGCCGTGGCTGCTGCCCGACGGCAGCGAGGTGCTGGTGGCCGCGCGCATCCACCGCACGTCGCTGCGCGACCCGGTCGACCGGGTCGCGGTGACGCTGCGCTCGGGCCGGGGCCGGGCGCGCCTCGACCGGGAGCGCTCCGACCTCGTCGCCACCGTCGCCCACGAGCTGCGCTCGCCGCTGACCGGCGTCAAGGGTTTCGTGCAGGCCCTGCTGAACCGCTGGGACAAGCTCAACGACGAGCAGAAGAAGCTGATGCTCACCACGGTCAGCTCCGACTCCGACCGCCTGAGCCGGCTGATCGCCGAGCTGCTCGACGTGGCGCGCATCGACACCGGGCGGCTCCAGCTGCACCGCCGGCCCACTGACGTGGGCGTCGTCGTGGGGCGGGCGGTCGCCTCGGTGCAGGCGGCCACGTCGCGACCGGTGCTGCTGGAGGACCCGGGCGACCTCCCCGACGTGCTGGCCGACCCCGACAAGCTGGCCCAGGTGGTGACCAACCTCGTCGAGAACGCGGTGCGGCACGGCGACGGCACGGTGCGGGTGCGGCTCGAGGCGCTGGCCGCCGGGGCCCCGGGGTCCGCCGAGGCGGGAGGCGCGGTGCGGCTGTGCGTCGACGACGAGGGCGAGGGCATCCCCGAGGAGCTGCGGCGCCGCGTCTTCACCAAGTTCTGGAAGAGTGGGGCCCGCGGAGGCTCGGGCCTGGGCATGTACATCGTGGGCGGCCTGACCCGTGCCCACGGGGGCTCGGTCACCATCACCGACGCGCCCGGCGGGGGCGCGCGGGTGCAGGTGACGTGGCCGGTCGGTCCCGAGGCCTGAGCCGGTCGCGGTCGTCCGTAGACTGCGCGCGAGCACCCAGCGAGAGGCAGTGATGTCGGGCCCGAACACCGATTACGACCCCGTCGAGGTCACCCCGCTCCAGGCGGAGGAGGTCGAGGCGGCACGTGACGCCGCGATCGCCGCGATCGAGCAGGCCGGCGACCTCGAGGCGCTGAAGCAGGCGCGCCTCGAGCACGCGGGCGACCGCTCGCCGCTGGCGCTGGCCAACCGCGAGATCGGGGCGTTGCCCCCGCAGGCCCGCAAGGACGCCGGGCAGCGCATCGGCCGCGCCCGCAAGGACGTCAGCACGGCGATCGCCGACCGCCAGGTGGTGCTCGAGGCCGAGCACGAGGAGCGGATGCTGGTCGAGGAGACCGTCGACGTCACCCTGCCCACCGACCGGCGCCGCCCCGGCAGCCGGCACCCGCTCACGCTGCAGTCCGAGCTGATCGCCGACCTGTTCGTCGCGATGGGCTGGGAGGTCGCCGAGGGCCCGGTCGTGGAGGCCGAGTGGCTCAACTTCGACGCGCTCAACCTGGGCCCCGACCACCCCGCACGCACCATGCAGGACACGTTCTGGACCGAGCCGGCCGACCACCACGTCGTGCTGCGCACCCAGACCTCGCCGGTGCAGGCGCGCACCATGCTCACGCGCGAGCCACCGATCTACGTCGTGTGCCCCGGTCGGGTCTTCCGCACCGACGAGTACGACGCCACGCACAGCCCGATGTTCCACCAGGTCGAGGGCCTCGTGGTCGACAAGGGCATCACGATGGCGCACCTCAAGGGCACCCTCGACCATTTCTTCGGCCAGCTGTTCGGCGACGGGATCACCGCCCGGTTCCGTCCCTCGTACTTCCCCTTCACCGAGCCGTCGGCCGAGGTCGACGTGCGCTGCTTCGTGTGCCGTGGCGTGGACGCGGACTCCTGCCGCACCTGCCGGGGCGAGGGCTGGATCGAGTGGGGCGGTTGCGGCGTCGTCAACCCGCGGGTCCTGGTGGCCTGCGGCGTCGACCCCGACGTCTACAGCGGCTTCGCCTTCGGCATGGGCATCGACCGCTCGTTCATGTTCCGCCACGACCTGGAGGACCTGCGCCCGCTCTTCGAGGGCGACGTCCGGTTCAGCGCCGCATTCGGCACCGAGATCTGAGGAATCATGAAGGCACCCGTCTCCTGGATCCGTGAGCACGTCGACCTGCCCGCCGAGGTGGGCACCGAGGAGCTCACCGACCGACTGACCATGCTCGGGCTCAAGCTCGAGGCGATCGAGCGCCCCGGTGAGGAGATCACCGGCCCCCTGGTGGTGGGCCGCGTGCTCACCATGGAGCCTGAGCCGCAGAAGAACGGCAAGACCATCAACTGGTGCACCGTCGACGTCGCCGACGCCAACGGCACCGGCGAGCCGCAGGGCATCGTGTGCGGAGCCCACAACTTCGCCCCCGGCGACCTGGTCGTCACCGTGCTGCCGGGCGGCGTGCTGCCCGGCGGGTTCGCGATCAGCGCCCGCAAGACCTACGGCCACGTCTCGGCCGGGATGATCTGCTCGGCCGCCGAGCTCGGCCTCGGCACCGATCACGACGGCATCATCGTGCTCCCGCCGGGCACGGGGGAGCCCGGCCAGGACGTGCGTCCGCTGCTCGGCTTCGACGAGGAGATCATCGAGTTCGAGATCAACCCCGACCGGGCCTACGCCCTGTCGCTGCGCGGCATCGCCCGCGAGGCCGCGCTGGGCTTCGACGCCCCGTTCCGCGACCCCGTCGAGCGCGACCTGCCCCCGGCCGACGACGCGGGTCACGCCGTCGAGGTCGACGACCCCGAGGGCTGCCCGGTCTTCGTGGCCCGCACCGTCAGCGGCTTCGACCCCGCCGCCGAGACCCCGGCCTTCATCGCCGACCGGCTGCGGATGGCCGGCATGCGCCCGATCTCGCTGGCCGTCGACGTCACCAACTACGTGATGCTCGAGACCGGCCGGCCGATCCACGGCTACGACCGCGACAAGGTGCAGGGCACCGTGCGCGTGCGCCGGGCCCGCGACGGCGAGCGGCTGACCACCCTCGACGGCAGCAACCGCGAGCTGCACCCCGAGGACCTCGTCGTCACCGACGACTCCGGCGTGATCGGCCTCGGCGGCGTGATGGGCGGCGAGGCCACGGAGATCTCCGCGACCACCACCCGGGTCCTCGTCGAGGCCGCCCACTGGGAGCCGGTCGCGATGTTCCGCACCGGCAAGCGCCACAAGATCAGCTCCGAGGCCGGCAAGCGCAACGAGCGGGGCGCCGACCCGACCACCTGCGAGCCGGCGGCCGACCGCGTGGTCGAGCTGCTGACGACGTACGGCGGCGCCACGGCGGAGCCCGGCGTCACCGTCGTCGGTGCGCCCCAGCCGCGCGACGCCGTGCGCCTCGACGCGGGCCTGGCCCGCCGGGTCAGCGGCATGCCGATCGACGACGAGACCGCGGTCGCGCACCTGCGCGCCGTGGGCTGCGACGTGGTCGTCGAGGGGGAGCACCTCCAGGTCACCCCGCCGCCGTGGCGCCCCGACCTGACCGACCCCCAGGACTTCTCCGAGGAGGTCGTGCGGGTCGTCGGCTACGACAAGGTCCCCTCCGTGCTGCCGACCCCGCCGTCGGGCCGCGGCCTGACCCGCGAGCAGCGCCTCCGCCGCCGCGTCGGGCGCACGATGGCCGGCCAGGGCTTCGTCGAGGTGCTGACCTTCCCGTTCATCGGCACCGGCGACCTCGACCTGCTGGGCCTGACCCCCGACGACGACCGGCGCAGCCTGCTGCGGCTGAGCAACCCGCTCAGCGCCGAGGCGCCGTACATGACCAGCACCCTGCTGCCGGGGCTGCTGCGCGCCGCCGAGCGCAACGTCGGCCACGGCACCACGTCGTTCGCCGTCTTCGAGAGCGCGCCGGTCACCGCGCCGCGCGGCAGCGGCCCGGCGCCGATCCTGCCCGTCGACCGACGGCCCACCGACGCCGAGCTCGAGGAGCTCGAGAAGGCGCTGCCGGCCCAGCCGGTGCACCTGGGCCTGGTGGCCGTCGGCGAGGCCGACGCCTCGGGCTGGTGGGGCACCGGACGCCACGTCGACTGGTCCGACGCCGTCGAGGCCGTCCGTGGCGTGAGCGACGCGCTGGGCCTGGAGCTGCAGACCCGGGCCGCGGCCCTGGCCCCCTGGCACCCCGGTCGCTGCGCCGAGCTGCTGGTCGAGGGTGTCGTCGTCGGCCACGCCGGCGAGTTGCACCCGCGGGTCTGCACCGCCTTCGGCCTGCCGCCCCGCTCGGTCGCCGCCGAGGTCGACCTCGACCTGCTGCTCGAGCGTGCCGTCGACCTGCGCCCCGCCCCGGTCTTCTCGACCTACCCGGTGGCCAAGGAGGACGTCGCCCTCGTCGTCGACGCCGACGTGCCGGCCGCCTCGGTCGAGGCGGCGCTGCGCGAGGGCGCGGGCGAGCTGCTCGAGTCGGTGCGCCTCTTCGACGTCTACACCGGTGACCAGGTGGGGGAGGGGCGCAAGTCCCTGGCCTTCGCGCTGCGCCTGCGCGCCCACGACCGCACCCTGGTCGAGGGCGAGGCGGCCACCGCCCGCGACGCCGCCGTGGCCCTCGCAGCCGAGCGCACCGGAGCCACCCAGCGCTGACCAGTCCCAAATCTCACCCTGACCCGGCCAGGATCTCCAGCCGAGCCGGCCCGGAGACCACCGCGTCCGGGGCGCGGCCGGGGTCGGCGCCCACCCCGATGTCGGGCTCGTCGTACGACGTGCCGGTGCGCGGGTCGGTGCCGGTGAAGCGGCCCAGCTCGACCCAGACCCGGTCGCCGGTGTCGGTGCAGTCGACCCGCACGTGCTCGCCCCCGCCGGCGAAGCGTCCCCAGGGCGGGGTGCCGCCGTACATCACGTCGAGCGCCTCGAGCACCCCGTCGGCGGCCAGCGCCGGGTCGATCGGCGTCACCACACCCGCGGCCTGCTCGGCGTCGACGCGGTGCACCAGCGCTTCGAGCGCCTGGCGGCGGTAGGTGAAGCCCACCGTCTGCTCGCTCGACCAGGTCCAGGCCGGCTCGGCGGGGTCGGCATCGCGCAGCTGCTCGAGCAGCGCGGCGCTGTGCTGGTCGAAGAGCGCCAGCAGGTCGTCGTACGCCGCTGGGCGCACCGGGGCCGGTGCGTCCTCGGCGGGCGCCGCGGGGCGGGTGCGCACCACCTCGGCCCAGAACCGCTGCACCTCGGTGAGGTGCCACAGCAGGTCGGCGGCCGACCAGTCGGGACAGCCCGGCACGCGCGCCACCGCAGGGGTGGTGGCGAGCACCTCGCGGAAGCGGGTTGACTCACGGTGCAGGTGCGCCAGGAGTTCGGTGGGCTCGAGTGCCGTCATGGTCGCGAACCTAGGCCGCGACGCCCCGCACTGCCACCGGGTTCTCCGCCGCCCACCCCCCGGTTGCACATGAACATGCAGATCTGCGTATAGTCATGCACATGGCGAGAGTGCGAGTGGCCGTGGCCGGAGCGAGCGGGTACGCCGGAGGTGAGGTCCTGCGGCTGCTGCTGTCCCATCCCGAGGTGGAGATCGGCGCGCTGACGGGCGCGTCCAACGCGGGCCAGCCGCTGGGGGCCCTGCAGCCGCACCTCGTGCCGCTGGCCGACCGGGTGCTCGAGCCCACCACCATCGAGGTGCTGAGCGGCCACGACGTCGTCTTCCTCGCGCTGCCGCACGGCCAGTCCGGCGAGGTCGCCGCCCAGCTCGGCGACGACACCGTCGTCATCGACTGCGGCGCCGACTTCCGGCTGCGCGACGCGGGGGAGTGGGAGAAGTTCTACGGCGGCGAGCACGCCGGCACCTGGCCCTACGGCCTGCCCGAGCTGCCCGGCCGGCGCGAGGAGCTGCGCGGTGCGCGCCGCATCGCCGTGCCCGGGTGCTACCCGACCATCTCGACGCTGAGCCTGGCCCCCGCCGTCGCCGCCGGCATCATCGAGCCCAACGTCTCGGTGGTCGCGGTCAGCGGCACCAGCGGGGCCGGCAAGGCCGCCAAGGCCCACCTGCTCGGCTCCGAGATCATGGGCAACGCCAGTGCGTACGGCGTCGGCGGCGGCCACCGCCACACGCCCGAGATCACCCAGAACCTCTCGGCGCTGACCGACGCCACGGTCGCGGTCAGCTTCACGCCGCTGCTGGTGCCGATGCCGCGCGGCATCCTGGCCACCTGCTCGGCCGACCTGGTCGGCGAGGTGAGCGCCGACCAGGCCTACGCGGTCTACGCCGAGGCCTACGCCGACGAGCCGTTCGTCCACGTGCTGCCCCAGGGCCAGTGGCCCCAGACCAAGTCGGTGACCGGCTCCAACACCGTGCAGCTGCAGGTCACCGTCGACGAGACCGCCGGGCGCCTGGTCGCCGTCGGCGCCGTCGACAACCTGGCCAAGGGCACCGGCGGCGCCGCCGTCCAGTGCATGAACCTCGCGCTCGGCCTCGACGAGGGCACGGGCCTGACCACGATCGGACTGGCACCCTGATGAGCATCACCACCCCCCAGGGCTTCACCGCCGCCGGCGTCCCCGCCGGGCTGAAGTCGACCGGCGCCAAGGACGTCGCGCTGGTCGTCAACGCGGGCCCGCGCTTCGACTCCGCCTCGGTCTTCACCGCCAACCGCTGCAAGGCCAACCCGATCCTGTGGAGCCAGGAGGTCGTCAAGGACGGCACCGTCAAGGCGGTCGTCCTCAACTCCGGCGGCGCCAACTGCTACACCGGCCCCGAGGGCTTCCAGACCACGCACGCCGTCGCCGAGCGGGTCGCCGAGCACGTCGGCATCGGGGCCGGCGACGTGGTCGTGTGCTCCACCGGCCTGATCGGCCTGACCAACGACCGCGAGCAGGTGCTCGCCGGCGTCGACGCGGCGTACGACGCGTTGTCGGGCGAGGGCGGCGACGACGCGGCCGCGGCGATCATGACCACCGACTCGGTCAGCAAGCAGGTCGTGGTCGAGGGCGCCGGGTGGAGCATCGGCGGGATGGCCAAGGGCGCCGGCATGCTCGCGCCCCAGCTGGCCACGATGCTGGTGGTCCTGACCACCGACGCCGTGGTGCCCGCGGGCGAGCTCGACACCGCGCTGCGCGCCGCGACCCGGGTCTCCTTCGACCGCCTCGACTCCGACGGCTGCATGTCGACCAACGACACGGTCACCGTGATGGCCAGCGGGGCCAGCGGCATCACGCCCAGCCCCGACGACTTCACCGCCGCGCTCACCCAGGCCTGCACCGACCTGGCGATGCAGCTGCTCAAGGACGCCGAGGGCGCCGACCACGAGATCGCGATCACCACGCTCAACGCTGCCACCGAGGACGAGGCGGTGGAGGTCAGTCGCAGCGTGGCCCGCTCCAACCTCTTCAAGGCCGCGATCTTCGGCAACGACCCCAACTGGGGCCGGGTGCTGGCCAGCATCGGCACCACCGACGCCACCTTCGACCCCGCCGACCTCGACGTCGCCATGAACGGCGTCTGGGTCTGCCGGCAGTCCACCCCCCACGCCGACCCCGAGAGCGTCGACCTGACCTCGCGGGAGGTCAGCGTGACGATCGACCTGAAGTCCGGGTCCGAGCGGGCGACCGTGTGGACCAACGACCTGACCCACGCCTACGTCCACGAGAACAGCGCCTACTCCTCATGAGCACTCCTACGAACGACAGCGACCAGATGATCCGCAGCGAGGTCCCGCCCGCCGACCCGGACAAGGCGGAGATCCTCTCCGACGCCCTGCCCTGGCTCAAGCGCTACCACGGCAAGGTCGTGGTGGTGAAGTACGGCGGCAACGCGATGACCGACGACACCCTCAAGCGCGCCTTCGCCGAGGACATCGCGTTCCTGCGCTTCGCCGGGTTCCGGCCCGTCGTCGTGCACGGCGGCGGCCCGCAGATCTCCGCGATGCTCGACAAGCTCGACATCAAGTCGGAGTTCCGCGGCGGCCTGCGGGTGACCACCCCCGAGGCGATGGACGTGGTGCGGATGGTCCTGGTGGGTCAGGTGCAGCGCGAGCTTGTGGGCCTGATCAACGAGCACGGCCCGCTGGCCGTCGGCCTGTCCGGCGAGGACGCCGGGCTCTTCACCGCCGAGCCGGCCAACACCATCGTCGACGGCGAGGAGGTCGACCTCGGGCTCGTCGGCGAGGTCGCCAAGGTGCGCCCCGAGGCGGTGCGCGACCTCATCGAGGCCGGCCGCATCCCGGTCGTCTCCAGCGTCGCCCCCGACGTCGACGGCCTGGTGCACAACGTCAACGCCGACACCGCCGCGGCCGCCCTGGCGGTGGCGCTGGACGCCGAGAAGCTGCTGGTGCTCACCGACGTCGAGGGGCTCTTCCGCGACTGGCCCGACAGCGACGACGTGATCTACGAGATCAGCCCCGAGGCGCTGGCCGACCTGATGCCGAGCCTGGCCAGCGGGATGGTGCCCAAGATGGAGGCCTGCCGCAAGGCGGTCGACGAGGGCGTGCCGCGCGCCACCGTCGTCGACGGGCGCGAGAAGCACGCGGTGCTGCTCGAGCTCTTCACCAACGAGGGCGTCGGCACCCAGGTGCTGCCCGGGGTGGAGACCAAGGTCCGCAAGGCCCGGTCGAAGGCGGTGCGCAAGTGAGCGGCTCGACCGACCAGACCAACCGGCAGCTGGGGGAGCGCTACACCCACTCGCTGATGAACACCTTCGGCCCGCCCAAGCTCGCGCTGGTGCGCGGCGAGGGCGCCCACGTGTGGGACGCCGACGGCAAGGAGTACGTCGACCTGCTCGGCGGGATCGCCGTCAACACCCTCGGCCACGCCCACCCGGCGCTGGTCGCGGCGGTCACCGAGCAGATGTCCACGCTGGGCCACATCTCCAACTTCTTCACCTCCGTCCCCCAGGTCGAGCTCGCCGAGACGCTGCTGCGCCTGGTCGGCGCCGGGCCCGGCAAGGTCTTCCTGGCCAACTCCGGCACCGAGGCCAACGAGGCCGCCTTCAAGCTGACCCGCCGCACCGGGCGCACCCAGGTCGTGGTCGCCGAGGGCGGCTTCCATGGGCGCACCATGGGCGCCCTCGCGCTGACCTCGAAGGCCGCCTACCGCGAGCCGTTCGAGCCGCTGCCGGGCCACGTCACCTTCGTCCCGTACGGCGACGCCGACGCGCTGCGCGAGGCCGTCAGCGACCAGACCGCGGCCATCCTGCTCGAGCCGATCCAGGGCGAGGCCGGGGTCGTGCCGGCCCCCGACGGCTACCTGCACGCGGCCCGGGCCCTGGCCGACGAGTCCGGGGCGCTGCTGTGGCTCGACGAGGTGCAGACCGGCATGGGCCGCACCGGCGAGTGGTTCGCCCACGCCGGCCAGGTCGTGCCCGACGTGCTGACCCTGGCCAAGGGCCTGGGCGGCGGCTACCCGATCGGGGCGGTCATCGGCCTCGGCCGCGCCGCCGACCTCCTCGAGCCCGGCAACCACGGCACCACCTTCGGCGGCAGCCCGGTGGCGTGCGCCGCCGCGCTCGCGGTGATCCGCACCGTCGAGTCGGAGGGGCTGCTCGAGCACGCCCGGGCCGCCGGCGAGCGGCTGCGCGAGGGCCTGGGGGCCGACCCGCGGGTCACCGAGGTGCGCGGCCGAGGGCTGCTCATCGGCCTCGACCTGGTCTCCGAGACCGCCGCGGCCGTCGTCGACGCCGCCCAGGAGGCGGGGTGGATCGTCAACATGCCGACGCCGGACCGGATCCGCCTGGCTCCGCCCCTGGTGCTCACCGACGCCGACGTCGAGGCCTTCCTGCAGGCCTGGCCGGCGATCCTCGACAGGGCCGGCACCTGATGACGCGCCACTTCCTGCGCGACGACGACCTCACCCCGGCCGAGCAGGCCCGGGTGCTGGACCTCGCGGCGGCGATGAAGCGGGCGCCGTACGACGCCAAGCCGCTGGCCGGGCCGCAGTCGGTGGCGATGATCTTCGACAAGCCGACCCTGCGCACCCAGACCTCCTTCGGCGCCGGCATCGCCGAGCTCGGCGGCAACCCGATGCTGGTCGAGGGGCGCCTGGCCGGCATCGGCATCCGCGAGTCGGTCGAGGACGTCGCCCGGGTCCTGGGCCGCCAGGTCTCGGTCGTGGTCTGGCGCACCTTCCACCAGTCCGACCTCGAGCTGATGGCCGCCCACGCCGGGGTGCCGGTGGTCAACGCGCTGACCGACGACTTCCATCCCTGCCAGCTCATCGCCGACCTCCTGACCGTGCGCGAGCAGCGCGGGCGCCTCGAGGGCCTGAGCGTCGCCTTCGTCGGCGACGCCGCCTGCAACATGGGCAACTCGTGGCTGCTGGCCGGCGCGACCGCCGGGATGCACGTGCGGGTCAGCGGCCCCGAGGGGTTCCTGCCCCACCAGGAGGTCCTCGACCGCGCCGCCGAGATCGGCGCCGCGACCGGCGGCTCGGCGCGCGCCGAGGCCGACCCGGTCAAGGCCGTGGCCGGCGCCGACGTCGTGGTCACCGACACCTGGATCTCGATGGGCAAGGAGAGCGAGGAGCAGGCCCGCGAGCTGGTCTTCGCCGACTGGTCGCTGACCCCCGAGCTGCTGGCGCACGCCGCTCCCGACGCGGTCGTGCTGCACTGCCTGCCGGCCTACCGCGGCAAGGAGATCTCCGCCGAGGTGCTGGAGGGCCCGCAGAGCGCGGTGTGGGACGAGGCCGAGAACCGGCGCCACGCCCAGAAGGCGGTGCTGGCCTTCCTCCTCGCCGGCGGCGAGCAGCCCGCGGTCGGAGGTGTCACGTGACCGAGTTCGCGATGCGCCCCACCACCAAGAACGCGCGCCACCAGCGCATCGTGGAGCTGGTCGGCACCCACGAGGTGCACTCCCAGGGCGAGCTGGCGCTGCTGCTGGCCGAGAGCGGCGTGCGGGTCACCCAGGCCACGCTCTCGCGCGACCTCGTCGAGCTCGAGGCCGTCAAGGTCCGCGCCGCCTCCGGCGCCCTGGTCTACGCCGTGCCCGCCGAGGGCGGCGACCGGCGACCGGTCGCGCCCACCGACTCCTCGGCCGGGCGCGCGCGCCTGGCCCGGTTGTGCGCCGAGCTGCTCGTCAGCGCCGACGCCACCGCCAACCTCGTGGTCCTGCGCACGCCCCCGGGCGCAGCGCAGTTCCTGGGCTCGGCCTTCGACAAGGCCGAGTTCCCCGACGTCCTCGGCACCATCGCCGGCGACGACACGGTCCTGGTCATCGGCCGCGAGCCGACCGGGGGCGACGCCCTGGCGCGCCGCTTCCTGGAGATGGCCGACCACTCGACGTACGACCCGACCTTCACCCCCCAGATCGAGGAGCACCCATGAGCAAGGTCCTGACCACGCTGCCCAAGGGGGAGCGCGTGGGCATCGCGTTCTCCGGAGGTCTCGACACCTCCGTCGCGGTCGCCTGGATGCGCGACAAGGGCGCGGTCCCCTGCACCTACACCGCCGACATCGGCCAGTACGACGAGCCCGACATCTCCGGCGTGCCCGGCCGGGCCGTGGAGTACGGCGCCGAGATCGCGCGCGCCGTCGACTGCCGCACCCAGCTGGTCGAGGAGGGCTTCGCGGCGATCGCCTGCGGCGCCTTCCACATCCGCTCCGGCGGCCGCACCTACTTCAACACCACGCCGCTGGGCCGCGCGGTCACCGGCACCATGCTGGTGCGCGCCATGCACGAGGACGGCGTCGACATCTGGGGCGACGGCTCGACCTTCAAGGGCAACGACATCGAGCGGTTCTACCGCTACGGGCTGATGGCCAACCCCGACCTGCGCATCTACAAGCCGTGGCTCGACGCCGACTTCGTGCACGAGCTCGGCGGGCGCGACGAGATGAGCCAGTGGCTCACCGAGCACGGCCTGCCCTACCGCGACTCCAAGGAGAAGGCCTACTCCACCGACGCCAACATCTGGGGCGCCACCCACGAGGCCAAGACCCTCGAGCACCTCGACACCTCGCTCGAGGTCGTCGAGCCGATCATGGGCGTGAAGTTCTGGGACCCCTCGGTGGAGATCCCCACCGAGGACGTCACCATCGCCTACGAGGCCGGCCGCCCGGTCGCCATCAACGGGGTGCGCTTCGACGACCCGGTCGCGCTGGTCCACGAGGCCAACACGATCGGCGGGCGCCACGGGCTGGGCATGTCCGACCAGATCGAGAACCGCATCATCGAGGCCAAGTCGCGTGGCATCTACGAGGCCCCGGGCATGGCGCTGCTGTGGATCGCCTACGAGCGCCTGCTCAACGCGATCCACAACGAGGACACGATCGCCAGCTTCCACAACGACGGTCGCCGGCTCGGGCGGCTGATGTACGAGGGCCGCTGGCTCGACCCGCAGTCGCTGATGATCCGCGAGGCGCTGCAGCGCTGGGTCGCCTCGCTGGTCACCGGCGAGGTCGTGCTGCGGCTGCGCCGCGGCGAGGACTACTCGATCGTCTCCACCAACGGTCCCGCGTTCTCCTACCACCCCGACAAGCTGTCGATGGAGCGCACCGAGAACGCCGCGTTCGGCCCGCTGGACCGCATCGGCCAGCTCACGATGCGCAACCTCGACATCGCCGACAGCCGCGCCAAGCTCGAGCTGTACGCCGACCAGCCGCTCGACCAGGGCCAGGTGCTGGTCGAGAACGGCACGCTCTACGGCGAGATCGAGCCCGGCGGCTACGACCGGATCACCCAGAACCCCCGCTCGGGCGACGACATCGACGACGAGGCGCTCGACGCCGCGGCGATGGAGTCCGGCACCGACTGATGGGGCCGCGTTGATGGAGCCGGTGCTGCGCGCGACCGCCCGGGTGCTCCCGGTCAGCGCGGCGGGCGAGTGCCTGCTGCTGCTCGACCAGGACCCCGGGCGGCCCGGCGAGCTGCGCTGGGGCACCATCGGCGGCGCCCTGGACCCGGGGGAGGACCACGTGGGCGCCGCGCTGCGCGAGCTGCGCGAGGAGACCGGCGTGGTGGTCGCGGCCGACGCGCTCGTGGGGCCCTTCCACCGCGACCACCGGCACTTCACCTACGACGGGCGCGCCTACCTGGGCGACTCGACCTTCTTCGCGCTGCGGCTCTCGAGCGACGTCGCGATCACCTTCGAGCACCTTGAGCCCGGTGAGGTCGACAACGTCATCGAGGCGCGGTGGTGGACGCCGCACGACGTCGCCGCCGACGGCCGCCTGGTCGCCCCCGACCTGCCTGAGATCATGAGCGCCGCGATCGTCGCGGCGAGAGGAGCAGCACCAGCGTGAGCACGGAACAGCCCGGCAAGCAGGACGCGACCAACACCGGCAAGCTCTGGGGCGGCCGGTTCGCCGGGGGACCCTCGCCGGAGCTCGAGGCGCTCTCGCGCTCGACGCACTTCGACTGGCGCCTGACGCCCTACGACCTCGCCGGGTCGCGGGCGCACGCCAACGCGCTGCACCGGGCCGGGCTGCTCGTCGACGCCGACCACGCCGAGCTGCTGCGCGGCCTCGACGTCCTGGGGCGGCGCTACGCCGCCGGCGAGCTGCACCCGGACCCCTCCGACGAGGACGTGCACGGCGCCCTGGAGCGGCTGCTGCTCGAGGAGGTCGGCCCCGACGTGGGAGGCCGGCTGCGCGCCGGCCGCTCGCGCAACGACCAGATCGCCACGCTGTTCAAGGTCTTCCTGCGCGACCACGCCCGGGTGGTCGCCGGGCAGGTGCTCGACCTGGTCGACGCGCTGGCCCAGCAGGCGCGCACGCACCTGGGCGAGGACGGTGCCGAGCCCACGATCATGCCGGGGCGCACGCACCTGCAGCACGCGCAGCCGGTGCTGCTCTCGCACCACCTGATGGCGCACGCCTGGCCGCTGCTGCGCGACGTCGACCGGCTGGGCGACTGGGACGCCCGCGTGGCCGGCGACTCGCCGTACGGCTCGGGCGCGCTGGCGGGCCAGAGCCTGGGCCTCGACCCGACGCTGGTGGCCGCCGAGCTCGGCTTCACCGGGTCGAGCGCCAACTCCATCGACGGCACCTCGGCGCGCGACTTCGTCGCCGAGCTCGCCTTCGTCACCGCGCAGATCGGCATCGACGTGAGCCGGCTCGCCGAGGAGGTCATCCTCTGGGCCACCAAGGAGCTCGGCTTCGTGACCCTGCACGACTCCTGGTCGACCGGGTCGAGCATCATGCCGCAGAAGAAGAACCCCGACATCGCCGAGCTGGCCCGGGGCAAGGCCGGGCGGCTGGTCGGCAACCTGACCGGGCTGCTGGCCACGCTCAAGGCGCTGCCGCTGGCCTACAACCGCGACCTGCAGGAGGACAAGGAGCCGGTCTTCGACTCCGTCGACACCCTCGAGGTGCTGCTGCCGGCCTTCACGGGCATGGTCGCCACCTTGGAGTTCGACGGCGAGCGCACCGGCGAGCTGGCGCCGCAGGGCTTCTCGCTGGCCACCGACGTCGCGGAGTGGCTGGTGCGCCAGAACGTGCCGTTCCGCATCGCCCACGAGGTCGCCGGCGCGTGCGTTCGCCGCTGCGAGGAGCTCGGCATCGAGCTGAACGAGCTGTCCGACGAGCAGTTCGCCGAGATCTCCCCGGAGCTGACCCCACAGGTGCGCGAGGTGCTGACGGCCCCCGGCTCGGTGGCCTCCCGCGACGGGCGCGGCGGCACCGCGCCGGTGCGGGTGCGCGAGCAGCTCGACGAGCTGCTGGCCCGAGCGGACACCCTGCGTGGCCGCCTCGCCTGAGCGGCCGGGCCTCCTCCCGCTGCTCGCGGGGCGTCCCGAGGAGGTCGCGCCGCTCCTGCTCGGGGCGGTGCTGCGCCACGGCGACGTGGCGCTGCGGCTCACCGAGGTCGAGGCGTACGCCGGCGAGGACGACCCCGGCTCGCACGCGTACCGGGGTCCGACCCCGCGGACCGAGGTGATGTTCGGGCCGGCGGGCCGGCTCTACACCTACTTCAGCTACGGCATGCACGTGTGCGCCAACGTGGTGGTGGGCGAGGAGGGGACCGCGGCCGCCGTCCTCCTGCGCGCCGGCGAGGTCGTCGAGGGACGCGACATCGTGCGGCAGCGCCGACCCCGGTCCAGCGAGCGCGACCTGGCCCGCGGCCCGGCACGGCTGTGCCAGGCACTTGACATCACCCTCGAGCACGGTGGCGCCGACCTGGGCACCGGCCCGGTCACGATCGAGCCGGGTCCGGTGCGGCCACGGTGGGAGAGCGGTCCACGGGTCGGGCTGCGCCAGGCCGCCGAACGGCCGTGGCGGTTCTGGCTGCCGGGGGAGCCGAGCGTCTCCACCTACCGGCCGGCGGCCCCCAGACCGCCCCGCTGAGGGGCCTCCCCGTACGTGCGGCACCCCGATTTTGGGCCATGGTCACCCGTGTGTAATGTTCTGTCTCGCCGGAGCACGCAGCTCCACTCGCGGCCCACAGGGTCGAAAACGAGTGGCTGAGGCATGTCCCGGCAAAGAAACGCATCGTACGGCGTGAGACCGGCTCCACGGAGTTGACTCGCACAAGCCGGATCGGTAAGTTTCTGCAGGTTGCCCCGCCGCTGGTGCCGAGAGGTGCTGGGACGGTGTGCGTCTGATTCTTGAGAACTCAACAGTGTGTCATAGTCGA
>NZ_JBDYKJ010000027.1:0-53688 GCF_040012395.1 Nocardioides sp. 31GB23
TCTCGTCTCCCTCACCGGGGGTGTCGACCGGACGGTGATGCTACTGCGCCACGGCCCCCTGGTCGTGGGATCGTGCTCGGCGCTGGATCAGCCGTTGAACAGAGATGCGCCGCGCTGGTCGGCCGAGCGGTAGTCCTGGTTGGCCTGCGAGACCGCCAGGCTCGTCTTCTGCAGCAGGTCCTTCATCTCGAGGATCGCCTGGTCCCACTTGGCCTTGGCGACCGTGTAGGAGTCCTTGGCGTTGCCGACCCAGGCGCCCTTGAGCTCCTTGAGGTCGTCCTCGAGGCGGTTCATGCGGTCCTCGATCTGCTTGACCCCGGTGGCGAGGTCGCTCGCGCCGGTGTCGAGGCCGGCGTGGTTGACGCGGATGCCGTCGTTCATCATCGGTTGTTCTCCTGGTCCGTGGAAGGTGGGTCGAGGGGTGGCTCAGCCGTTGGGCAGCTGGCCCAGGCTGTTCTGCAGCGACGTCATGGCCGAGGACTGGGAGTCGTCGGTGGCCATGTTGTCCTTCTCGGTGGTGACCAGGTTCGACTCGAACTCGTTGAGGGCGCTGACGATCTTCTGCTGCTTCTCGCCCCAGGCCATCGCCAGCGTCTGGAAGGCCACCGACCCCTGCCCGCCCCACTGCGCGCGCATCGACTCGACGTTGCCCATCAGGTTCTTGCTGATGGCGTCGAACTCGCCGCGCGCCTGCGCGACCATGCCGGCCGCGCGGCTGAGGGTCTTCTCGCCCTGTCCGTACTCGTTGCTCATGTCCTGCTCCTCACCCCGCGCGGCGTCGCCGCTGCGGGAGTCTGCGTTGGGTGCGCTGGATGTTCGCTCAGCCTGCGGGCCGATACGTGTCTTCCTCGCGGACCCGGCATGGAGCTGTCGGGCAGTCCTCTACCCCCGTCTTTACCCTCTAAACGTCGGGGATGGTTTCCCACAGGCCGCGGAAGAAACCGGACGCCACGACCAGGGCGGCCAGGGCGAGCGCCGTGGACAGCCCCTCGGCCACCTCCGCCCGGCGCGCCCACCACGGCGAGCGCCAGCCGCGGCCGGTCGCCACGGCCACGACCACGACCAGCCCGGCGAGCACCACCGCGGCCAGGGCCAGCGCCATCCCCAGGGAGCCCTGGAGGGCCGGTGCGACGGACCAGCCCAACGCGGCCCAGCAGGTCAGCCCGGCGAGCCGCAGCAGCGCCCGGGCGGCGCGGTGCCGGTAGCTGCGCGCGGCCAGCAGCACGGCGGCCCCGGCGAAGAGCACCATCAGCCGGGCGCCCACGACGTCGACCTCGGCCTCGACGGAGCCGAGGAGACCGGTCGCGGCGACCGCGGCCACGACCAGCACGCCGGCACAGGCCGCCGTCACCGTCCGGGCGCCGGAGGCGGCCACGGCCGCCACGGCCTCGGGCGCGACCAGGGTGCGCCCTCGCCGCCCGGCAGGACGCTCGCGGGCCGACCAGGCGGTGACCGCCAACCGCTCGAGGTCGAGCAGGAGCTGGTCGGGCACGTCGACGGCCAGCCCCGGCACGAAGCGTGGTGCGAGCACGGCGAGGAGCAGCAGCAGGCCCCAGACCAGCGGGGTCGGGGCGCCGACGAGGGCACCGGCGACGGTGACCACGAAGACCCCCGCGCCGGTGACCACCCACACCCGCAGCGCCTCCTCCTGCGCGCGTGACAGGGCACGGCCCACGGCGGCGGCCAGGGCGGCGACCAGCGCGCTCACGCCCACGACGGTGGGTCGCAGCACCACCTCGGGCTGCCACACGACGGCGAAGGCGGCCGCGGCTGCGGCGGCCGGCGCCACCGGCAGGCGGTACGCCGCGAACCGCCCGACCGGCAGCACCGCCACGAGCGCGGCGAGCACGAGCACCCCGACGCTGGCCAGGTGCAGGCTGCCGTCGACGCGCGCGGCGCACCACCCGGCGAGGCCGGCCAGCCCCGCGGCCACCCCCACCCAGGCGCCGGCCCCGAGAGGCACGGTCGGGTCGGAGACGTCGGCGGTCGCGCCGGGGTCCTCGCCCGGCGCGCGCACGGGCGCCGCCGGTGGGTCGAGCGCCACCAGCAGCGCCCCGCTGCGCAGCCCCGTGCCCGCCAGCGGCGCGTCGGGGTCGAGGAGCCGGCCGTCGACGGTGCCCAGGGCGGGGACGCGGTGCAGGCCGGCCTGCGCGGCGTACTCGCGCGCGACGTCGGCGACCCCGGCCACCAGAGGGACGACCAGGTCGACCGCGCCGGCCGGCCCGTGCACCGTCAGCGCCACGCGCTGGGAGGCGTCCTCGCCGATCGACATGACCACCTCCGCTCCCGGTCGGGCGTCGTGCAGGACGGTTTGGCCCGTGGTGAGGCAGGGTAGTGCTTGGCGCGGGCGACGTGGCCACCCCAGCGCGTGCCCGGAGCAGCGAGGAGAGCAGTGACCACCACCTTGCGGGGCCCGCGCCTCGAGGAGCCGGAGATGCCCTCCGGCGAGATCCAGCTCCAGGCCCCGCCCGAGCTCGACCGCTCCGAGGGCGCGGCCGGCGTGCTGATGAACGCCATCCCGATGCTGGGCAGCCTCGGCTCCATCGTGCTGGTCGCCACCATGGGCCAGTCGTCGGGCAACGGCGGGCGCAGCTTCATCGCCGCGGGCATGTTCCTCTTCGCCACCCTCGGCTTCATCGTGGTGCAGATCGACCGGCAGCGGAAGCAGCGGGCGCAGAGCGTCACCGGCTCGCGCACCGAGTACCTGCGCTACCTGGGCAGCGTGCGCCAGGTGGCCCGTGACGCCGCCGACCAGCAGCGCCGGGCGCTCACCTGGCGCCACCCCGACCCCGCCGCGCTGCCCGCGCTGGCCGAGGACCGCACCCGCGTCTGGGAGCACGGTGCGGGCGACCCGGAGTTCCTGCACGTGCGCTACGGGCGCTGCAGCCAGGAGCTGGCCCTCGCGCTGGTGCCGCCCGACAGCGCCCCCATCGACCAGGTCGACCCGGTGGCGGCCTCCGCCCTGCACCGGCTGCTGGTGGTGCACCGCAACCAGCCCGACCTCCCGGCCTCCGTCGACCTGCGCGCCTTCGACCGGATCGAGGTCTGCGGACCCGACGAGCCGGCGCGCTCGCTGGCGCGGGCGCTGGTCTGCTCGGCGGTGACCTTCCAGTCCCCCGAGCACCTGGTGGTGGCGGTGCTGGCCTCCGAGCAGAACCTCGCCCACTGGGACTGGGTCAAGTGGCTCCCGCACGGGTTGTCGGCGCAGCGCTCCGACGCCGTCGGGGCGCAGCGCATGGTCACCACCTCGCTCGACGACCTCGCCGACCTGCTGCCCCCCGACCTCGGCGACCGGCCCCGCTTCGGGGCCGACGAGCGGCCGGCCACCCCGCACATCCTGCTGGTCACCGACGGCGTCGCGCTGCCGCCCGGCAACCACGTCGTACCGCCCGACGGGCTGCACGGGGTGACGGTCCTCGACCTGCCCACCCGGTGGGACGAGCTGGAGGACGCCACCCGGCTGCGCCTCGAGGTGGCCGCGGCGCCCGACGCCGCCGGCCGGCTGCCGCTGCTGGCGCTGCGGGTGCGCGAGGCGCCGGTGCGCGCGAGCGCCGACCAGTGCGACCTGGCCACCGCGGAGGCGCTCGCCCGCCGCCTCACCCCGCTGCACAGCACGGGGTCGGGAGGCTCGACCTCCGCCGCGGAGGCCGGCGCCGGCACGGGCGAGATCGCCGGGCCCACCGACTTCATGGAGCTGCTGGCGCTCGGCGACGTGCACACCCTGGACCCGGCGGCGGCCTGGCGGCCGCGGCCTGCCCGCGACCGGCTGCGGGTGCCGATCGGCCTGGGCGAGTCCGGCGCACTGGTCCACCTCGACATCAAGGAGTCGGCGCAGCAGGGCATGGGCCCGCACGGCCTGGCCATCGGCGCCACCGGCTCGGGCAAGTCGGAGTTCCTGCGCACCCTGGTGCTCGGCCTCACCCTCACCCACTCCCCCGAGCAGCTCAACCTGGTGCTCGTCGACTTCAAGGGCGGCGCGACCTTCGCCGGGATGGCGCAGATGCCCCACGTCTCGGCCGTGATCACGAACCTGTCGCAGGAGCTGACCCTCGTCGACCGCATGCAGGACGCGCTCTCGGGGGAGATGGTGCGCCGGCAGGAGCTGCTGCGCGAGGCCGGCAACTTCGCCTCGGTGCGCGACTACGAGAAGGCCCGCGCCGCCGGGGAGGACCTGGCCCCGCTGCCGTCGTTGTTCATCGTGGTCGACGAGTTCTCCGAGATGCTCTCGGCCAAGCCGGAGTTCATCGACCTCTTCGTGGCCATCGGCCGGCTGGGCCGCTCGCTGGGCCTGCACCTGCTGCTGGCCTCGCAGCGGCTCGAGGAGGGTCGCCTGCGCGGCCTGGAGTCGCACCTCTCCTACCGGATCGGGCTGCGCACCTTCAGCGCCCAGGAGTCTCGTGCGGTGCTGGGCGTGGCCGACGCCTACGAGCTGCCGGCCGTGCCGGGCCTGGGCTACCTCAAGCCCGACCCGACCAGCATGCTGCGCTTCAAGGCCGCCTACGTGTCGGGGCCGCCGACCGGCCGCGTCCGGGTGCGCCGCGACGAGGGCGGGCACGTGGCGGGCATCCTGCCCTTCACCATCTCGGAGGTCCAGCAGCTCGAGCTGCCGGAGCCGCTCGGGGAGGTCGCGCCGCCCGAGCCCCCGACCACCCGGGCCAGCGGCCAGGACGACACCCAGGACGGCACCCAGCTCTCGCTGCTCGACGTCGCCGTGGCCAGGATGCAGGGCCACGGACCCGCCGCCCACCAGGTGTGGCTGCCGCCGCTCGACGTGCCCGACACCCTCGACGACCTGCTGCCCGACCTGGTCGAGGACCCCGCCCTGGGCCTGGTCTCCCCGGCCTGGCGCCGGCTCGGCGGTCTCGCCATCCCCCTCGGCACCGTCGACCGGCCGCGCGAGCAGCGCCGCGACACGCTCACGGTCGACCTGGCGGGCGCCGCCGGCCACGTCGCGGTGGTGGGCGGCCCGCGCAGCGGCAAGAGCACCCTGCTGCGCACCATCGTGGCCAGCACCTCGCTCATCACCACGCCGCTCGAGTCGCAGGTCTTCGTGCTCGACTTCGGCGGCGGCACCTTCGCACCGCTGGTCGACCTCCCGCACGTGGCCGGGGTGGGCACCCGCTCCGAGCCCGACGTCGTACGCCGCATCGTCGCGGAGGTGCACGGCATCGTCGACCGCCGCGAGGCCTACTTCCGCGCCCAGGGCATCGACTCCATCGAGACCTACCGCGCGCGCCGGGCGGCCGGCCGGGTCGACGACGGCTACGGAGACGTGTTCCTGGTCGTCGACGGCTGGAGCACGCTGCGCGCCGACTTCGACGACCTCGAGCTCGCGCTGCAGCAGCTCGCCGGGCGGGGCCTGACCTTCGGGCTGCACGTGGTCGCGGGCGCGGCCCGCTGGTCGGACTTCCGCGCAGCGATGCGCGACGTCTTCGGCACCCGGCTCGAGCTGCGCCTGGGCGACCACATCGACTCCGAGGTCGACCGCAAGCTGGCGGCGCTCGTGCCGACCGGGCGGCCCGGACGCGGCCTGGTGCAGTCGAAGCTGCACTTCCTCGGCGCGCTCCCGCGCGTCGACGCGGACCACGACGGCGCCACCCTCGGCGACGGCATCGAGGACCTGGTGGCCCGGGTCCGGCGCGCCTGGACCGGACCCCGCGGACCCAAGCTGCGCCTGCTGCCGGACCGCATCGACCTCGCGCGGGTGCGCGAGCTGGCGCAGGTCGACCCCGAGCCCGAGCACGCCGCCAAGGCGGGCGGGCCGCTGCTGCTCGGCGTCGACGAGAAGGAGCTCGCCCCGGTCGCGCTCGACCCCGACACCGAGCCCCACCTGCTGGTCTTCGGCGACGGCCGCTCGGGCAAGAGCGCCCTGCTGCGCACCTACGCCCACGAGGTGATGCGCACCCGCAGCCCGCAGCAGGCGCAGCTGATCGTCGTCGACTACCGGCGCTCGCTGCTCGGCGAGGTGCCCGAGGAGTACCTGCTCAACTACCTCACCTCCGCGACCCAGGCGGGCCCGGCGCTCACCGACGTCGCGGCCTACCTGCAGCAGCGGCTGCCGGGTCCCGACGTCACCCCCGACCAGCTGCGCCACCGCTCGTGGTGGCAGGGCGCCGAGGTCTTCGTGCTCGTCGACGACTACGACCTGGTCGCCACCCAGCAGTCCTCGCCGGTGCAGGTGCTGGCACCGCTGATGGCCCAGGCCCACGACGTCGGCCTGCACGTGGTGCTGGCCCGGCGCTCCGGCGGCGCGTCGCGGGCGCTCTACGAGCCCGTGGTCCAGTCGCTGCGCGACCTGGCCATGCCGGGCCTGCTGCTCTCGGGCTCACCCGACGAGGGCCCGCTCATCGGCACCCTGCGCCCGACGCCGACCGCCCCCGGTCGCGGGCGGCTGCTGACCCGCGACCGCGGCACCGAGGTCGTGCAGACCGCCTGGACCGAGCCGACGCTCTGAGCGCGGGCGGTCGGGCCGCCGCCGGCACCGCTCGGGTCACACGTGCGTGTGCTCCCCCGGGCCCCGCACGCGCAGGCCCGGCAGGTCGGCGAGCCGGTACGTCGCCTCGTAGGTGCGGCGGTAGCCGGTGTGCGCGATCCGCCAGCCCTGCGGGGTGCGCACGTAGCGGTCGTCGTAGATCGCGGCGCCCTCGAGCATGAAGCCGTGCTCGGCGACGATCACCTTGTCCTGCAGGTACCAGCGGCCGGTGGCCAGCTCGCCGTGCACCTCGACCTCCGGGTGGTGCGCCTGGTGCAGCGAGATCAGGCCCGGGCCCATGTGGGTGCGCATGTAGTCGACCAGCGCGGCACGGTCGTCGAAGACCAGGCCGTTGTAGTCGCCGGTCGCGTCGGGCACGAAGCAGTCCTCGAACTCCTGCCACTGCTTGGTGTCGAGGCAGCGCAGGTAGCGGTGCTTGAGCGCGCGCACGTCCTCGAGGGCGTGCAGCCGGTCGAGCTCGGCGCCGAGGTCCCGCCCATGACTAGAACGCGTATCAGTTTCGGTCACGGTCGCAACCTACGACACCGACGTGGCGCAGGTCACGGCCTCCGGCCGAACCCGAAACCCCCGCGTCACCTGCCGTCAACACCCCGGCGACCTGGCGGGGCGAGGCTGGGACCACCCACCCGCCAGCGATGGCCGACCCGAGGAGAACTGATGACCCAGCAGCTCCGCACCACCCCCGACACCCCGACCCGCAGCACCCAGCCGCCGCCGCCCCAGCTCACGTTGATCCACGGCCGGCGCGACCCGGCCCTGGAGACGGCGCCGGACCCGGCCCGCGAGCGGGCCCGCGCCAACGCCCTGCGCGACCGGCACTCCGAGGGGCTCACCCGGCTGATGAGCGAGCGCGCCGACCTGCGCGGCGTCAACGCGCTGGCCGACCTGGTCGACGACGCGGTGCGCTGGTCGGTCTGACCCGCGACCCCTGCGACGACCCCTGCGACGACCACTGCCGCGACCACTGCCGCGACCGCGCGCTCGGAGGCGCACCCGGGTCCCTCGTTACACTCCCGGGTGTGACCTCCGAGCGCGTGGACCCCGTGGGCCGATGACCGAGATCCCGGCCGCGGCCCGCTCCGCCCTGACCCTGGCCGTCCTGGGCCTGCTCCTGGTCGTGGGCGTCGTCTGGGGCTGGTCGGCGGCCACCGAGCCGCTGCCGGAGACGACCGGCTCCTCCGAGGGCTGCACCCCCACCACGCTGGGCCCCGGCGACAAGCTCTACCCCGACCAGGTCGAGGTCAGCGTGCTCAACGCCGGCAACCGCGGCAGCTTCGCCGCCCGGGTGCTGTCCCAGCTCTCCGCCCGCGGGTACGCCGAGGGCACCAGCGGCAACGCCCCCGGCGACGCCGAGGTCGAGCGCGTGCAGGTCTGGGCGCCCGACCGCAACGCTCCCGAGGTGCGTCTCGTGCTCTCGACGCTGGGCAAGAAGGTGCCGGTGGTGGACCGCGAGGTGACCGCTCCCGGCGTCGTGGTCGTGGTCGGCGACCGCTTCGACAAGGTCACCAAGGGACGCAAGCGGATCAAGGTCCAGGACGAGGTCGAGGTCTGCGTCGCGCCGCCCCCGACCGCCGGCTGAACGGCGACCTCGAGCGGCGGGCTCAGCGCTCGCGCTCGTCGTCCTCGTGCAGCCACTGCGCCAGCCGCCCGCCGCGGCTGACCTGGCGCAGCCGCGACTCGGTGCGCTCGCGGACCTTGCGGGGCGTGACCACCAGCAGCTCGTCGCCGTGGCGCAGCGACGTCGAGCGCTCCGGCACCAGCGTCGCACCCTCGCGGATCACCAGCGAGACCGAGGCCCCCGGCGGCAGGCGCAGCTCGCCCACCTCGACGCCGTGCAGGCGCGAGACGGGGCTGATGGTGATCTGCAGCAGGTCGGCCGCGATCCGCTCCAGCGGCGCGGCCTCGAGCTCGAGGTCGCGCGGCTCGGAGCGCCGGGCGACGCGCAGCAGCCGCGCCACCAGCGGCAGGCTGGGGGCGGTGACGACGGTGAAGACCACCACCATCACGAAGACCAGGTCGAAGAGGCGCTCGGCGCCCTCGACCCCCTCCGACAGCGGGATCGTGGTCAGCACGATCGGCACGGCGCCGCGCAGGCCCGCCCAGCTCATGAAGGACAGCTCGCGCAGCGGCATCGGCTGCACCAGGGCGCTCACGGCCACCGAGACCGGCCGGGCGACCAGGGTCAGCAGCAGCCCGGCCGCCAGCGCGAGCCCGACCGTGTCGAGCGTGATCCGCCCCGGGCTGAGCAGCAGCCCGAGCACCACGAACAGCCCGATCTGGCTCAACCAGGCGACGCCCTCGGCGAAGGAGCGGGTGGCGGCGCGGTGCGGCAGCTCGGAGTTGCCCAGCACCAGCCCGGCGACGTACACCGCCGCGAAGCCGCTGCCCTGCAGCACCGCCGCCGAGCCGTAGCCCAGCAGCGCGATGGACAGCACCGCCAGCGGGTAGAGGCCGGCGGTGGGCAGCGCGACGCGACGCATCAGCCAGGCGCCGCCGAAGCCGGCGACCAGGCCGACCGCGATGCCCAGCACGAGCTGGCCCAGCACGATCAGTGCCACCACGCCGGGGTGGTGGTCACCGACGGTGCCGACGGAGATGAGCGTGACCAGCACGACGGTGGGTGCGTCGTTGAAGCCCGACTCGGCCTCCAGCGCGCTGCTGACGCGCCGCGGCAGCGGCACCACCCGCAGCACCGAGAACACCGCGGCCGCATCGGTGGGCGAGCAAACCGCGCCCAGGAGGACCGCGAGCTCCCAGGGGAGCCCGAGCAGGTAGTGGGCACCCACGGCCACCACGGTGATCGAGACCACGGTGCCGATCGTCGCCAGCGACAGGCCCAGGCGCAGCACCGGCCGGGTCTCGCGCCAGCTGGTGGTCAGGCCGCCCTCGGCCAGGATGATCGCCAGGGCCGCGAAGCTGAGGACCTGGGCGAGCATGGCGTCCTCGAAGGGCACGCCGATGAAGGACTCCCCCAGCAGCACGCCCATCAGCAGGTAGACCAGCAGGCTGGGCAGGCCGGCCCGGCTGGAGAGCCGCACCGCCAGGATGGCGAGCAGCAGCACCGCGGAGCCCACGAGGACGAACTCGTTGAGCGCCTGGACGTCGATGGTCATCTCATCCGATCTGGACGGTGGGCCGCGAGGTCGCAGCCTACCGTCGCCACAGACTGGAACATGTTCTAGATTTGGCCCATGGACAGCCCCGGCACCACCATCCCCGCGACCATCCCGGCCGCCGGCGTCCCGCCCGACGCCCCGGCGTACGACGTCGTGGTGGTCGGCTTCGGCATCGCCGGTGGCTGCGCGGCGCTGGAGGCCGCGCGCGCCGGGGCGCGGGTGCTGCTGCTGGAGCGCGCGGCCGTGCACGGGGGCACGTCGTCGATGTCGGGCGGGCACTTCTACCTCGGCGCCGGCACCGCCGTGCAGCGCGCGACCGGCCACGACGACACGGTCGAGGACATGGTCGCCTACCTGACCGCCTCGTCGAAGGCCCCCGACGAGACCAAGATCCGCGCCTACTGCGAGGGCTCGGTGGCGCACTTCGACTGGCTCGAGGCGCTGGGCTTCGAGTTCGAGCGCTCCTACTACCCCGAGAAGGCCGTCATCCAGCCCGGCACCCAGGGCCTGATGTACACCGGCAACGAGAAGGTGTGGCCGTTCCGGGAGCTCGCGCGCCCGGCGCCGCGCGGGCACAAGGTGCCGGTCGCCGGCGACACCGAGGGCACCCGGCTGGTGATGGACCTGCTGCGCGAGCGGGTCGAGGAGGCCGGGGTCGAGGTGCGCTACGAGACCGGCGCCGCCGCGCTGGTGCTCGACGGGGCCGGGGTGGTGCGCGGTGTGGGCTGGCGCAGCTTCGACCGCACCGGCGTGGTCCTGGCCGGCGCGGTGGTGCTGGCGGCCGGCGGCTTCGTGATGAACCCCGACATGGTCGCCGAGCACACCCCGGCGCTCGGCGAGAAGCTCTTCACCCTCGGCTCGACGTACGACGACGGGCTGGGCATCCGCCTGGGCCGCTCGGCCGGCGCGGCGCTGCAGCACATGGACGAGCCGTTCATCACCGCGCCGGTCTACCCGCCGGCGACCCTGCTGACCGGGGTGATCATCAACAACCGGGGCGAGCGGTTCGTGGCCGAGGACAGCTACCACTCCCGCACCAGCCAGCACGTGATGGCCCAGCCGGGCTCCGAGGCCTACCTCGTGGTCGACAGCGAGCACGTGGAGTACCCCGACTTCCCGCTCGCGCCGCTCCTCGACGGCTACGAGACCCTCGAGGAGCTCGAGACGTCCCTGGGCCTGCCCGACGGGTCGGTGCGCGCGACCCTGGCCCGCTACGACGAGCACGCCGCGCGCGGCGAGGACCCCGACCTCCACAAGGCGCCGCAGTGGCTGGCGCCGCAGTCGGTCGGACCCTGGGCGGTCTTCGACCTGCGGCTGGGCAAGGCGCTCTACGCCGGGTTCACGCTCGGCGGCATCGCCACCGACGTCGACGGCCGCGCCCTGCGCGACGACGCCTCCCCCGTGCCCGGGCTGTACGCCGCCGGCGCCTGTGCCTCCAACCTCGCCCAGGACGGCAACGGCTACTGCTCGGGCACCCAGCTCGGGGAGGGCTCGTTCTTCGGCCGCCGCGCCGGCCTGGCCGCTGCGGAGCTGGCCCGCAATGGTTCATCGGGGACCCGATGAAACTGGCGCTGCCCGACTGAACCTTCGTGCGGGTGACGCTAGATCCATCGGGCACCCGATGAACCTCCCGGCCGCCTGACCTAGCCTCGGGGAGGTGAGCCAGCCCGAGCCGCCTCCCGTCCAGCGCCTGCAGGTCGCCTCGCGCGCCAACGTGCCGCCCTTCCACGTGATGGACCTGCTGGAGGCCTCGACCCGCCGCCAGCGCACCCACGGCGACGTCGTCAACCTGCTGGCCGGGCAGCCCAGCACCGGCGCGCCCGAGCCGGTCAACGCCGAGGCGGTGCGGCTGCTCGGGTCGGGCGACCCGCTCGGCTACACCCCCGCGACCGGGGTGCTCGAGCTGCGCGAGGCGATCGCGGGCCACCACGCCCGCGCGCACGGCGTCGACGTCGACCCCGACGAGGTGGTGGTCACCACCGGCAGCAGCGGCGGGTTCCTGCTGGCCTTCCTGGCGGCGTTCGAGGCCGGCGACGCGGTGGCGATGGCCCGGCCGGGCTATCCCTGCTACCGCAACGTGCTGGCGGCGCTGGGCTGCGAGGTCGTCGAGGTCGGCACCGGGCCCGGGACCCGCTTCCAGCCCACCGTCGAGCAGGTCGCCTCGCTGCACGCCGACCTCGCCGCCCGCACCGGCCGCGGACTGCGCGGGCTGGTGGTGGCCAGTCCGGCCAACCCGACCGGCACGATGCTGCTGCCCGAGGAGCTGGCCGCGCTGGCGCGCTGGTGCGAGGAGCACGGCGTGCAGCTGATCTCCGACGAGATCTACCACGGCATCGAGCACGCCGTCCTCGACGGCGGCCCGCGCCTGGCGCGCTCGGCGTGGGAGACCAGCCGCGAGGCGGTCGTCTTCTCCAGCTTCAGCAAGTACTTCTCGATGACCGGGTGGCGGATCGGCTGGATGCTGGTGCCGCAGCGGCTGCGCCGCGCCGTCGACGTGCTGACCGGCAACTTCACGATCTGTCCGCCGGTGCTGGCCCAGCGGGCCGGGGTCGCGGCGTTCTCCGAGGCGTCGTACGCCGAGCTCGACGGCCACGTCGCGCGGTACGCCGACAACCGCCGCGAGCTGCTCGAGGGCCTGCGCGGGCTCGGCGTCACCGGGCTGGCCCCGGCCGACGGCGCGTTCTACGTCTACGCCGACGTCTCGCACCTGACCGACGACTCGATGGCCTTCGCCCACCACCTGCTGGCGACGACGGGCGTGGCGCTCGCGCCGGGCGTCGACTTCGACACCGTGCACGGGCACCGCTCGCTGCGCTTCTCCTTCGCGGGGCCGCGCAGCGACGTGGAGACCGGTCTCGCGCGGCTGGCGCCCGCCTTCTCGGGTCGCTGAGGGCCGACTCCCGACCCGGGCACCGGGTCCCGTCGCCCTCGACAGGGGACCTCTCCCGCGCGGTCCTCCACAGGCGGGTCGGCAGCACTGCCAGCGTCCGGCTCCCGCGGCCAGCATCGGGGGACCGTCCTCGACCTCGGGAGGCCCCGTGACCGCCGACCCCGCCGCCATCCGCCACCTGGCCCGCGAGCTGCGCGAGCAGGGCACCGACATCCGCGCCGAGGCCGACCGGCTGGTCGCGCTGACGGTGGCGGCCGGCTGGCAGGGACGCGCCGGCGAGGCCCTGCAGGCGCGGGTGCGCGACCAGGCAGCGGCCCTGCGCCGCGCGGCCGCGCGCCACGACGACGCGGCGGACTCGCTCGAGCGGCACGCCGCGGTCGTCGAGGAGCGGCTGGCGCTGCTGCTCGCCGCGCAGCGCCGTGTCGGTGAGCTGCTCGACGCCGCCGGTGAGCTCGCGGGAGGTCTGCCCGACCTCGTCGAGCGCTTCGTGCCACCACCTCCAGGCGACCCGGGCTGGCTCGGCGTCGACGTCGACGCCCTGGCCCGGGCCCTGGACGCCTCCTCGGGGAGCGCGAGGTGACCGGGTCCGACGGCGCCGTCGTGGTGTCGGTGACCGGCGGCGTCACCGGGGTGTCGGCGACGTACGAGCGGCTGCTCGCGCTGGCCGTGACCCTCGAGGCCGCCGCCGAGCGGATGCGGGCGTGGGCGGCGGACGGCGCGAGGGTGCTGGTCGACGGCGACCTCCTGGCCTCGGGGCTGCTCGCCCCGCTCAGCCTCGCCGAGGCCGAGGTGGCGGTGGTGACGGCGACGACCGGCCCCGACGGGGTGCTCACCGAGTCCGCCGGCTGGTGGCTCGACGCCGAGGCGCTGCGCCTGGCCGTGCGGCTGCTGCAGGAGGCCGACGAGCTGGCCGGGCACTCCCTCGCCGCCATCGACCACGCGCTGGGCCGCGCCCTGGGCCAGACCCTCGCCGCCGGCGCCCCGCTGTGGGTGCCGGCTCTCGCCGGCGGCCTCACCACCGCGGCACTGCTGTGGCCGCAGGTGCCCGGGCCCGGCCGCGACCACCTGCTGGAGCGCCTCGACGGCGAGGGCGACGACCTGCAGGAGTGGGTGACCGAGCACCCGCGACTGGTCGAGCGGCTCGCCGCCGGGGGCGGTGGTCTCGTCGACGGGCTGCGGGGCGCCGGGCTCCCCCTGGGCCCGGCGGCACCGCTGCCGCCCCTGGGCCTGCTCGGGCTGCTGGGCCCGCTGCCACCCACCCGTGACACGGCCGCGGCGGCCCGGCTGCTGGCCAGGGCCTACGCCCCCGGGCGCCCCCGCACCCGGGCGCTGCCCGGCGTGACGGTGCCGGCCTCGGCCCAGCGGCCCGGCAGCGTCGAGGACCTCGTCGAGCACCTCGCCCAGCTCAGCGAGCTGTCGGCTCCCGGGCGGCCCGACATGAACGGCACCATCGAGGTGCAGAGCTTCACCGGCGACGACGGGGTCGCGCGGCACGTGGTCTACCTGCCCGGCACCGACGACATGACGACCTGGCCGTGGACCCAGGACGACGACGTGCGCGACATGGGCGCCAACCTGGCGCTGGTCGGCGACCAGCCCACCGCCTACGGCGCCGGGGTGCTCGAGGCCATGCAGGCGGCGGGGATCGGCCCCGACGAGCCGGTGCTGCTGGCCGGCCACTCCCAGGGCGGGCTGCAGGCGGCCCAGCTGCTCGACGAGCAGCACGGCTACCGGGTCACCCACGTGGTCACCGCCGGCGCCCCCGTGGCCCACCTGGGCCCCTTCCCCGACGGCAGCCACGTGCTGTCGCTCGAGCAGCGGGGCGACGTGGTGCCGCTGCTCGACGGCGCGCCCAACCCCGACTCGCCCGAGCAGGTGACGCTGACCTTCGAGGCCGGGCCGCTCGCCGGCCGCGACGTGGCCGGCCACCACGGCTTCGCGGCGTACGCCGCCGGCGCGGCCGCCGCCGACACCAGCACGCACCCCGGCGTGCAGGAGCAGGTGCGCAGCCTGCACGAGTCAGGGTTCCTGGGCGCCCAGCCGCCCGACGGGGTGCGGCACGGCGTCTACCGCATCACCCGCGAGCCGTGAGGATCAGCGCAGGTGGCTCTTGCGAACCACGCCGTTGCGCACCCGCTGGGGATGGTCGCCGACGCTGGTGGTGCGCACGACCTGCCCGGTGCGGTAGGAGACCTTGGAGACCTCGTCGGTGCCGCTCCAAGAGATGTAGCAGTGCCTGCCGTCGTGGCTCGGCGTCACCCAGTAGGGCTTGCCGCCCTCGCGCACGACCAGGTCGGTGCGGCGGAAGGAGCGGGCGTCGACGACGGTGACGTAGTCGGACATCGTGCCGGCGACGCAGATCCGGCGACCGGCCGGGTCCATCGCGATGCCGTGGTGGGCCGAGTCGAGCAGGTAGAGCTCGCGGGGCAGGTCGGGCACCAGGTCGGGCAGCCGCTTGACCCGCACGATCTCGCCGCTGCGCCGGTCCATCTGCACGAAGCCGTGCATGAACGAGAGCTGGAAGTAGACCTGCTCCTCGTCGGGCGAGAGCGTCAGCGGCCGCACCGCGGTCGAGGCGTCCTCGAGCCCCGCGGCGTCGAGGGCGGCGCGCAGGTCGTAGCGGCGCACGACCTCGTAGGTGCGCGCGTCGACGACCTGCAGCACCCGCTCGTCCTTGGTCGGGTCGAGCGCGGGCTGGTCGAAGGGCGTGTAGACCATGCCGATGCTGGCGTGCAGGATGCGCCGGCCACCGTCGATGTAGACGCTCTCGTGCGGGGAGCCGCCGGACTCGAAGCGGCCCACCTCCGCGCCGGTGCGCACGTCGAGGGCGTGCACGACGTTGCCGGTGGAGGCCGAGACGACCACGGTGCGCCCGTCGGGCGAGAGGGCCATGTGGTCGGAGCGGTAGCCGTCGACGGCGAAGCGCCACACGATCTCGCGGGTGCGCAGGTCGATCGCGACGACGTCGGCGAACGAGGGACGCGAGACGACCAGCAGCCGTCCGTCGTTGGAGGAGTACATGTCGTCGACCAGCTGGTCGTGGCCCTCGCCGATGAACTGCTGGATGGCGGCGTAGAAGGCCAGCCGCACCGGGTTCGAGAGGATCTCGCCCATCCGCTCCTCCCGGTCGGGGACGACGTCGACGCGCGCGATCCGCTTGAAGGAACCGGGGCGCAGCAGGTCGGCGGTGCCCGCCCAGTTGTTGCCCACGAAGACCACCCGCCGCTTCGCGCGCCCGACCCGCACGGTCTGCGCGGCGCCGCGACCGGCGTCGGCCCGCGCGCCGTCGAGCGTCACGGCGCCCGAGTCGGTGCTGGGGACGGTGCTGGGGACGGTGCTGGTGACGGTGCTGACGACGGTGGCCGCGGCCCCGGCCGGCGCGCTGCCGGCGAGACCGGCCACCGGTCCGGCGGCCAGCGCCAGCGCGAGCGCGGTGCGGGCCAGGCGGCGCGCGGGGCTCGGCCCGGCGGGTCGGCGGGCGGGCAGGCGGGTGGGCAGCGACATGGGGGTCCTCTCGCAACGGGCGCGGCACCCCTCCAACGAGCGCGGTGTGCCGGCGGTCACGCCTCCGGGGGTGATCGCCCTCACGTCAGGCGGGGGTGGGCACACTGTCCGCAGCGCACCGGCGTGCCGGCGCCGACCGGTCTGGTCCGGCGTTTGCCCGCCAGGGGCCGGGGAAGGGTCCCAGCGACCATCCCGGGCCGCGAGCAGAGCAGGGAGGCGACGTGCACGGCGACACCGACGTGATGCGCAGGCGCGTCGCCCAGCTGCGCGAGCAGGGCGGCGACGTGCGTGCGCTCGCCGACCGGCTGGTCTCGCAGGCCGAGACCGTGGCCTGGAGCGGACGGGCGGCGGAGTCGATGCGCGAGCGGGTCCGCGAGCGGGCCGGGCAGCTGCGCGCCTGCGCCGGTCGCCACGACGTCGCCGCCGACGCCCTGCAGCGACACCTGCAGGAGGTGGAGCGCGTCGCCGAGCTGATCGCGGCCCGGGAGCGCCGGGCCCGCTCGCTGCGCGACGAGGCGCGCGCCCGGGTCGACGCGGTGCTCGCGCACGCCGAGGCCGACCGCGAGCTCGGCGTCGTGCGCGAGCCCGACGCCGCTGACCGCCGGCTGGTCGAGTGCGACCTGCCGCCCACCGGGCACCGCGACTGGCTCGACCTCGAGCTGCCGGGCCTGTGACCGCACCCGTGCCCCCGACCCCCGCGAGGACCCCGTGCCGACCGTCGACCTGAGCAGCCCGCCCCCGGCGCCCCCGGCGGCCGAGGGCAGCCTCCACGCACTGCCCCGCCGGGTCACCCTGAGCCTGGCCGAGCTGCGGCACGTCGCGCGGGCCGCGGGCGGGGCACCGCTGCCCTTCGAGACCGCCGAGCGCGTGGCCCCCACCCTCGAGGGTCGGCTCGGACGGCTGCGCGGCGGCGCCGAGGACGCGGCGTACGCCGCCGCGCTGGGCTCGCTGCACGACCCCGCCGACAGCCTGGCGCGCCGAGGACTGCTGGACGGCGACCGGGTCGACGACGGCCTGGCCGGCGCGGTCGGCCTGCTCGCCACCCCCGAGGTGGCCCTCGACCTCGACCTGGCCGTCGGCACGGCCCGCGCCCGGGCCTGGCACCGCCAGGCGGGGGCCGCGGTGGCCAACCTGGCCACCGCCGACGGCCTGGTCTTCGAGCTGGCCTGGCTGGGCGTCGACCAGTGGCCGCTCGAGCTGGCCCGCGTGGCGGTGCTGCCCGAGGACGTCGCGACGGCGCCCAGCGGGGTGCCGGCCGTGCTCGAGGCGCCCTACGAGCTGCTCGACACCGCCGGCGAGGCGGCACGTGCCGGCCGACCCGACCTGCTGCCGGTGCTCGTCGCCCAGCACCTCGGCGCGCTGCGCGACGAGGACGGCCGGGCGCTCGACGAGGCCACGTCGGCCGCCGCCCTGACCGCGCTGTCGCAGGCGTCGCGGGGACGGTTGCGGGCGCTGGTCGCCGACGTCTCGGGCCCGCGCACGACCGTGGCGGGCGTGGTGTCGTGGGTGCTGCTCGCCGACGGGTGGCACGCGCTGCGCCCCCGCGGCGACGACGCGGGCCACCGCGTGGAGGTCGCGCGGGTGGAGCCCGCGGGCCTGGCCACCGACCTGGCCCCGGTCCTGGCCCGGGTGCAGGACGAGACACGGGGCCGGGCGCAGGGCGAGGTCGGCGCATGAGCGAGCCGCCCGACCTCGACGAGCGCGCCGGCCTCGACGACAAGTACGAGCAGATGCTGCACCTGGCCGACCTGTTCTCCCGCGCCGGCGGCGACCTGCGCTCCCGCTCCGGGCTGGGCCCCGAGGTGCTGGACGACCCCGACCTGGCCGACTCGGAGCCGCTCTCGCCGGCGACCTGGCGCGAGGCCGAGGACGAGGTCCGCGCCGCCACCACGGGCCGCGGCGGGCTGGTCGGCCGGTCGGTCGAGCTCGACGCCGACGCCCTCGTGGTGCGCGCCACCGTGCTGACCTACCGCTGGATCGACGACCTGGCGAGCGCCGCCTACGAGACGCTGGGCGCCATCGCCGGGCGGGCCATCGGCTACCTGGCGCCCGAGGTGGCGCTCGGCGGGTCGATCGTCTCGGCCGGCCTGATCGAGACCGACGCCGCCGACCGCGACGAGGTCGCGGGCTACCTGGGCGAGCTCGCCGGGATGCACCCCGCGCTGATGGACCACGTCAGCAGCGGTGGCGGCGGGCTGCTCGACTCGCTGCAGCTGCGCTCGCTCCTCTCGGTCAGCGCCCTCGCCCGCGACGACGCACCGCTGGCCGCTGCCGCCGGGCTGCGCGCGCTGGGCATCGAGGACCTCGGTCTCGACGTCGGGTCGGCGGCGCGCGACATCGCCGGCGGGCTCCTCGACGCCGACGCCGACGCCGACGCAGACACCGACACCGACGCCGCGACGGGCCGCAGCACCGACGACGGCGGGCCGGACGAGGCTGCCGAGGCTGCCGGGGCTGCCGGGGCGCCCCGGGGTCTCGAGGAGCTGCTGGTCAGGTTGGTCCACGCCCGCAGCAGCGTCGAGGTGCGCGCGGTCGGCGGCGGCCGCTTCGTCGCCTACCTGGCGGGCCCCGACGCCGGTCGACGCGGGCCGCTCCGGCTCGTCAGCGGCGACCGGGCGGCGTACGCCGACGTGGTGGTCGGCGCGCTCGAGCGGGCGGTGCGCGGGGTGCCCGACGCGCGGGTGATGCTGGTGGGCGGCGCGCACGGCGGCGCCACCGCGGCCGAGGTCGCCGCGGGCGTCGCGACCGGCGCGGTCCCGGCCTCGTTCAGCGTGGAGCAGGTGGTCACGGCGGGGGCGCCGGCCGCCCAGGTGCCGCGCATCCCGGCGCCGACCCGGGTGCTGAGCCTCGAGGACCGCTCCGACCCGGTGGCGCTGCTCGGCTCGCTGGTCAACGCCGGCGCCGAGAACCGGCTGACCGTCGTCTTCGACGCCCGGGTGACCTCCGGCGATCCCGACGCCGGGGCCGGGCACGGGCGGCGGGGCCAGGTCTACGTCGCCGGTGGGCGGGCAGCCGACCGGGCCCGCCACGCCCCGGTCGTGGCCGAGCTCGAGCGGCTGCGCGCCCTGGGCTACCTGGCGCGCTGACGGGCGGGCTGCCGGGCGGGCTGCCGGGCGGACCGGGTCCCGCTCAGAGCAGGTCGTGGACCAGCTCGGAGAGCTGGGTCAGGTTGCGGCACTCGACCATCGGCACCACGTCGGCGTACCTGCTGGCGGCCGAGTCGCCGGTGTCCCAGTGCCGGCGGTGCTCGGGGTTGAGCCACCAGGCGTGCCGGCACTGCCCGGCGAGCTCGGCGAGGGTGGTCAGGGCCAGGTCGGAGTAGTTGGAGCGGGCGTCGCCCAGCACCAGCAGGGAGGTGCGCGGGCCGATCGCGTCGGCGTGCTGCTCGGCGAACTTCTCGATCGCACGGCCGTAGTTGGTGCGCCCCCACAGGGCCGCGTGCGAGGCGCTGGCCGCGAGGTCGGCCATCACGTCGACCACGTCGGCGCCCGGCTTGAAGTGGTGGGTCACCTCGTGCACGTGGTCGATGAAGGTGAAGGCGCGCACCTTGGTGAACTGCTCGCGCAGCGCGAAGACCAGCAGGAGGGTGAACTGGGCGAAGTTCGCGACGCTGCCGGAGACGTCGCACAGCACCACCAGCTCGCTGCGGTGCGGGCGCTTGGGCTTGTGGTGGGTCGTCAGGGGCACGCCACCGGTCGACACCGAGGCCCGCACCGTGCGCCGGAAGTCCAGCGGGCCGCGCCGCTGGGCGTGGTGCTCCTGGGTCAGCCGGGTCGCGAGCCGGCGCGCGAGCGGGTAGATCTCGCGGCGCATCTGCTCGAGGTCGGTGCGCCGCATCTGCAGGAAGTCGAGTCGGTCGATGGAGGGGCGCAGGGCGGTGCGGGCCACGTGCTCGGCGCCCTTCTCCTCCCCGATCCGGCGGCGGGCGTCGGCCTCGACCCGGCGGGTGAAGCCACCCACCCGCTGCGCCGCGGCGCGGCGGGCCTCCTCGTCGCCGCGGCCCTCGGCGAGCAGCCCCTGGACCAGCCGGTCGACGATCTCGCCGGGCGCGACGCGCTGCAGCGCCGTGTAGGCCGACCAGGACGACAGGCCCGGTCCGCGCCCGGGCATGGCACCGAAGCGGCCCACGGCCTCGGCGGCGAGCCGGGCCAGCTGCTGCTCGTCCCCCGCGGTCATCGCGGCCTCGAGCCGCTCGCGGAAGTCGCGCAGCGCCTCGGCGTTGTCGCGCGCCCCCGGCACGTCGCCGTCCTGCGGGCCACCGGCCGCGGCGTCGGCGTCGCCGCCCTCGCTGTCCTCCGGGCCCGCCTCGTCGGCGCCGAGCCGGTCGGCGCCGTTGCCGACCAGCGGCGGGAAGTAGAGGTCGAAGAGCGCGTCGAAGGTCGGCCGCTGGGCGTGCCGCTTGACCACCGCGGCGGCGTACCCCTCGCGCACCACGGCGCGGTCGTCCCACGGCAGCGCCGTCAGCACCGCGACGGCGTCGAGGTCCTCGGCCAGCGAGACGGGCAGGCCGGCCGCGCGCAGCGCCTCGAGGAAGGCGATGTGGCGGTCGAGCAGGCCGGACCTGGCCTCGTCCTGCGGGTCGGGGGTGGGCATCGGCTCAGCGCCCGGCGCGGTCGAGGCGCAGCTCCTTGACCGCGCGCTCCTGGTCGGAGACGTGCTTGAGCACCACGCCCAGGGTGGCGTTGACCGCGTCGTCGTCGAGGTCGCTGATCTCGAGGGCGATCAGGGTGCGTGCCCAGTCGACGGACTCCGCGATCGAGGGCGCCTTCTTGAGCTCCAGCTCGCGCAGCCGGGCCACCATCGCCACCAGCTGGGTGGCCACGGCCTCCTCCAGGCCAGGCACCTGGGAGACGACGATCTCGCGCTCGCGCTCGGCGTCGGGGTACTCCAGGTGCAGGTAGAGGCAGCGCCGCTTGACCGCCTCGGAGAGCTCACGGGTCGCGTTGGAGGTCAGCACCACGAAGGGGCGGCGCACCGCGGTGACGGTGCCCATCTCGGGGATGGTGACCTGGAAGTCGGAGAGCACCTCGAGCAGCAGGCCCTCGACCTCGACGTCGGTCTTGTCGACCTCGTCGATGAGCAGCACCGTGGGCTCCTCGCGGCGGATCGCGGTCAGCAGCGGGCGGGTCAGCAGGAACTCGTCGGTGAAGATGTCGTCGTGGGTCTCGTCCCACGTGGCGTCGCTGCCCTGGTTGGCCTGGATGCGCAGCAGCTGCTTCTTGTAGTTCCACTCGTAGAGCGCGCGCGCCTCGTCGAGCCCCTCGTAGCACTGCAGCCGCACCAGGTCGGCGCCCGTCGCCCGGGCCACCGCCTTGGCCAGCTCGGTCTTGCCGACCCCGGCCGGGCCCTCGATCAGCAACGGCTTCTCCAGGGCGCCGGCGAGGTACGTCGTCGTCGCGGTGGCCGCGTCGGTGAGGTAGCCGGTGGCGCCCAGGCGGTCGGCGGCGTCGGACGGCGAGCTGAACCAGGTCATGGGCCCATCCTGTCCCACCCCCGGACCAGACCGGCCGTGACCCGGCTCACCAGGACTCGTTGGACCGGTGTGCCCGCCTCCCGCACCGGCCTCGCCCGCACCGGCCCGGCCTCCACCGGTCTCGCCGCCCCCACCGCGCCGCGCGGGGTGCTGCGTGGGCTGCGGGCCCTGCGGATGGGCGCCCTGGCGGCGGTGCTGAGCGTCGCGGTCGCGGCGCACGTGCGCGCCGAGACCGCCCCGCCGCCGGTGCCCAGCGAGATCGGCGCCGCCCAGCTGGAACGGCTGATGAGCGACCACCGCTGCAGCCCCACGGGGTTCGCCGACGGCTCGCTGCCGGCCGCGGCGCTGCTGCGCACCGAGCGCGGGCAGCTGCGCGTGGTGGGGTTCGCGCGCGGTTGGCAGGCCCACGAGGGGATGCTCCCCGGCACCCTGGTCGCGGTCTGCCTGGGCACCCGGGCCGTCGAGCGGTCCTGAGCCCGGCGACGCCCACCACCGTGCTCGTAAAGTGAAGACGATGAGTGCACCGAGGTCCCCCGGCCCCGTCGCCCCCGCCCCGCTCGCGGGCCGGCGACGCCTGCTGGGGGTCGTGAAGCTCGGGGTCGTGGTGGCGATCATCGCCGTCGTCACCGGCACGATCGTCAGCGGCACGACGCCGTCGCGCGCCCCCGTCGACCCGCGCAGCGACCGTCTCACGAGTCTCATGGCGGCCTACGACTGCTCCACCACGGGTCTCGACGACGGCGTGGTGCCTGGCTCGGCCGTGCTGCGCTCCCCCGAGGGCGCCCTGCGGATGGTCACCTTCGAGCGCGGCTGGGCGTCGTACGACGGCAGCCGGCCGGGCACGCTGGTCGCCGTCTGCGCCGCGCCCCTGCCCTGACGCGAGACCGCGGCCGGGTGCCCGGCTAGGCCGTCTCGACCCGCTTCGCGCTGGTCGCGTGGTGCTTGGCCAGCTGCTGGTAGCCGGCGGCGTTGTGCTCGACCCACTGCTGGGAGCTGGTGCCCTCGATCGGCTTGACCACCTTGCACGGCACGCCCGCGGCCACGACGCCCGCGGGGATCCGGGTGCCGGGGGTCACCACCGACCCGGCGGCCACGAGCGTGCCGCCGCCGATGTGCGCCCCGTCGAGCAGCGTCGAGCCGTTGCCGACCAGCGCCTGCTCGCCGACCTCGGCGCAGTGCACGACGCAGCCGTGCCCGATCGTGGCGTTCGGGCCGATCGACAGGTGCTCCCCGGGGGCGGCGTGCAGCACCGAGTTGTCCTGCACGTTGGTGCCCTCGCGCACCACGATCGAGCAGACGTCGGCGCGCACCACGACGCCGTACCAGATGCTGGCGTCCTTCTCGACGACCACGTCGCCAATCAGGGTCGCGGTGGGGGCCACCCAGGCCTCGGGGTGCACGGAGGGACGCTTGCCGTCGAGCTCGAAGAGGTTCACGGGGCACATCCTGCCCGGGGTGCCCCGCCCCTGTTCGGGAGTGTCCGGGATGTCCCGACCCCACCGTGGCCGTCCCCCGCGCTGGTTGTACTGGTCCACCACGTCCCAACCGAGGAGAGACATGCGCATCCTGCTGGTCCTGCTGAGCACGACGCTCGGCGCTGTGCTCCCGCTGAGCGTCGGCGGCGTCGCCGAAGCCGCCCCGAAGCCCACCACGGGCTCGTGGCAGTGGTGGAAGAACGTCGACTGCGCCAAGGGGGAGGAATGTGTCGGGGCCTCGCACCTGGTCGGCTTCAACGTGCCGTCGGCGCGCAAGGTCGACCTGCGGGTCGCCGGCGCGCGCTGCGCGGACACCATGGTCTCGGCCGACCTCGCCGACCAGGCGCCCGTGCGGATCAAGAAGGGCACCGTCCGGACCGCTGTGGACTTCGACCAGCACGAGACCACCTACACGCTGCGGCTCAAGATGACCTTCAAGAGCGCCAAGCGCGCGAAGGGGTGGTCCGCATCAGCGGCGGCGACTGCGACGACACCCGCACCAGCTTCGTCGCGCGGCCGGGTGGGTACTACCTGCGCGTCGGCTGAGCACCGACCGGCGCTCGCCCCGGACAACGACGAACGCCCCGGAGCGGTGCTCCGGGGCGTTCGGTCCAGCTGGCGGTGGCGGTGGGATTTGAACCCACGGTGGGTTGCCCCACACATCATTTCGAGTGATGCACCTTCGGCCTCTCGGACACGCCACCGCCGGTGAATGTACCGGAGGCGCCGCGCTCGGGCGAAATCAGTCGGGCACACGGGGTGGTGGCCCGGGGGCCTGGCCGCCCGGCTACGCCGACAGGCCGCCCACCCAGCGCCGCAGCGTCTCCTGCGCGCCCACCTCGTGCAGCAGCCGGCGGGCCTCGAGGTAGGGCCCGGTGAACCGGGCCTCGTCGGCGAGGGCGCCGAAGAGGTCGGGGTCGCGCAGGAAGGCCAGCGGGTCCTGGGCCTGCGCCTGGGCGCGGGCCAGCACGGCCTCGCGGCGCCGGTCGACGACGTCGATCGGCCGGCCCTGCTCGTCGACGCCCTCGGCGTAGCGCGACCACGCGGCCACCACGAGGGCGGCGTGCCTGACCTCGCCGCCGGCGGCGAGCCTCTCGCGGACCACCGGGAGCAGCCACTTGGGGATGCGGTCGGAGCTCTCGGCGCACAGCCGGGCCAGCGTGTCGCGGACCTCGGGGTTCGCGAACCGCTCGACGAGCTGGTGCCGGTAGGCGTCGAGGTCGACGCCGGGCAGCTCGGCCAGGGTCGGGCTGGCCTCCTGCTCCATGTAGCCGAGCAGGAATCGCTCGAAGAGCGGGTCGGCCGACGCCTCGTGCGCGTAGGTGTAACCCGCCAGCGCACCGAGGTAGGCCAGCGCCTGGTGCCCGGCGTTGAGCAGCCGCAGCTTCATCAGCTCGTACGGCGTCACGTCGGGCACGACCTGCACCCCCACGTCCTCCAGCGCAGGCCGCCCCAGCGGGCCGAAGTCGTCCTCGAGCACCCACTGGGTGAAGGGCTCGCAGACCACCGGCCACGCGTCGGAGACCCCCCACCGCGCCGCGAGGTCCTCGCGGTCGTCGTCGGTGGTGACCGGGGTGATCCGGTCGACCATCGAGCTCGGGAAGCGCACCTCGGCGGCGATCCAGTCGGCCAGGTCGGGGTCGCGCAGCCGGGCGAAGGCGGTGATCATCCGGCTGGCCACGTGACCGTTGCCCTGGATGTTGTCGCACGACATCACGGTGAACGGCGGCGTCCCGGCGGCCCGGCGGCGCGCGAGCGCCTCCACGACGTACCCGAACGCGGTGACCGGCAGCTCGCCCGGGCCGGCCCGCAGGTCGCGCTGCAGGCCGATGTCGTCGGGGTCGAGCTCCCCGGTGACCTGGTGGACGTGGTAGCCACCCTCGGTCACGGTCAGCGACACGATGCGGGTGCTGGCGTCGGCGAGCAGGTCGAGCACCCTGGCCCCCTGCTCGGGCGCGAAGAGGTAGTCGACCATCGCCCCGACGACACGCGGCTCGCGCGAGCCGTCGGGGTGCTTGACCACGACCGTGTAGAGGTTGTCCTGCGCGGCCATCGCGTCGGCCATCGCGACGTCGCCGGGCATCAGCCCGACGCCGGTGACGGCCCAGTCGAGCGCCTCGCCCCGGTTCATCAGCGCGTCGAGGTACATCGCCTGGTGTGCGCGGTGGAAGCCGCCCACCCCGAGGTGGGCGATCCCGTGCCGCAGGCGACCGCGGTCGTACGACGGCACCGGCAGCCGGTCGGCGAGCCGGGACAGCGAGTCCTGGCCCAGCGCGGTGGCGGCGGAGGCCGGCAGGCTCACTTGACCGCTCCCAGCGACAGGCCCCGCACCAGCTTGTCCTGGGCCGCGAAGCCGGCGATCATCACCGGCAGCGAGACCAGGGTCGCGGCCGCGCACAGCTTGGCCAGGAACAGCCCCTGGCTGGAGATGAACCCGACCAGGAAGATCGGCGAGGTCGAGGAGACCGTGGCCGTCAGGTTCACCGCGAACATGAACTCGTTCCAGCTGAAGATGAAGCAGATCAGCGCGGTCGCGGCCAGGCCCGGGGAGGCCATCGGCGTCACGATGCTCCACACCGTGCGCAGGAAGCCTGCGCCGTCGACCTGCGCCGCCTCGAGGATCTCGGGCGGGATCTCGGCCAGGAACGACTGCATCATCCACACCGCGATCGGCATGTTCATCGCCGTGTAGAGCACGACCAGCGTGTAGATGTTGTCGAGCCCCCCGATCTGCTTGACGATCAGGTAGACCGGCAGCAGCGCCGCGATCGGCGGCAGGAACTTGGTGGAGAGGAAGAAGAACATCACGTCGGTCCACTTCTCCACCGGCCGGATCGACAGCGCGTACGCCGCCGGCACCGCCAGGACCAGCACCAGCAGCGTCGAGACCCCGCTGGCGATGGCGGAGTTGATCAGGAAGGTGCTGGCACCGCGGTCGAAGACTGCCGCGTAGTTGTCGAAGCTGAGCGGCGCGAAGATCGACGGCGGGTTGGTCGCCGCGTCGGACTCCTGGTGCAGCGAGGTCAGGACCATCCAGACCACGGGGGCGACGAAGAGCAGGGTCAGCACCCAGGCGAGGGTGGCCCAGCGCCAGCCGGCCCGGTCGCCGTCGCCGCTGTTCCTGCGGGCGCGGCGCCGCTTCTGGGCCGGGGGCGGGGCGACACCGGAGGCGACGTCGCCGGGAGCGGCCCCGTGGGAGTCGAGGGTGCCGGCCGGGTAGCGGCTGCCGGCGGTCTGGTCGGGGGCGCGTGTGCTCATCGGCTGTGCTCCTCGCTGAAGAGGGACGAGATGACCCGGAGGGCGAAGGTCGCCACGACGATGGATCCGATGACGACCACGACACCGGCCGCGGCGGCCTCGCCGTACTCGAACTTGCGGAACAGGGTCAGGTAGATCTCGTAGGGCAGGTTGGTCGTCGCCGAGCCGGGCCCACCCTGGGTGATGGTGAAGATGGCGTCGAAGGTCTGCAGCACGTAGATCGAGCCGAGCAGGATGGACAGCTCGATGTAGCGGCGCAGGTGCGGCAGCGTGATGTAGCGGAAGGTCTGGATGCCCGAGGCACGGTCGATCTTGGCGGCCTCGACCACGTCGCCGGGCTGCGACTGCAGGCCGGCGAGCAGGATCAGCATCATGAACGGCGTCCACTGCCACACCAGCGCGGCGATGACCGCCGGCATCGGGGTCGTGGACACGTAGTCGATGACCGGGCCCTCCTCGGCCCCGAAGAGCCGCCACACCCAGTTCAGGGCGCCGTTGAACAGCCCGTAGTCGGGGTTGTAGAGGGCGTGCTTCCAGATCAGCGCGGAGGCCACCGGCATCACCAGGAACGGCGCGATCAGCAGCGTGCGGGCCAGGCCGCGGCCCGGGAACCTGCGGTCGAGCAGGATCGCGAGGACCAGGCCGAGCACGAGGCTGATCAGGACCACCGAGACGGTGAGCACCATGGTGTTGACCACGGCGTCGCGCAGCCGGCTGTCGGTGAAGACGGTGCGGTAGTTGTCGAACCCGGCGAACGAGCTGTAGTTGCCCATCCCCAGGAAGTTCTTGCTGCCCGGCTGCAGCACGTTCCAGTTGAGCGTCGAGATGACGATCGTCAGGAGGAACGGCAGCTGGGTGACGATGATGGTGAAGATCAGTGCCGGCAGCAGGGGCCCGCGTCGGCGCCACTTCTGCCCTCGGCTGAGCTCGTGGCGGGGCGGGCGGGAGCGCTGGCCGGATCGGACCTGCTCCTTCGGCTCCGGGGTGGCGGTGGCACTCATGTGTCCTCCGGTCGGACGGTGCGAGGTGGTGCGGGACGGACGTCGGCGAGCCGACGTCGGGGCCCGGGCGGACCGGCGCCTGCCGGCCCGCCCGAGCGTGTGTCAGCGGTAGTCGGCCGCGGCTTCCTCGGCGAGCTCCTGGCCCTGGGCCAGCGCCTGCTCGACCGTGCCGTTGCCGGCGATCACCGCGGAGATCTCCTGCGAGACCTTGGTGCCGAGGTCGGCGAACTCGGGGATGCCGACGAACTGCACGCCCACGGTCGGACGGGGCTGCACCCCGGGGTCGGTGGGGTCGGCCTCCTCGATCGACTGCAGCGTGATCGGGCCGAAGTCACCGGCGGCATCCTGGTACTCCGGGATCTCGTAGGTGCTGGCCCGCTTGCCGGCCGGCACCCGGGACCAGCCCAGCTCCTCGCCCACCAGCTCCTCGTACTCCGAGGAGGTGGCCCACTTCATGAATTCCGCGGCCGCGTCCGAGTTCTCCGTGGTCTCGGGCATCGCCCACGACCAGGTCCACAACCAACCGCTGGAGTCGGTCTCCTTGACCGGGGCGAAGGCGTAGCCGACCTTGCCCGCGACGTTGCTCACCGCGGGGTCCTCCAGCGAACCGGCGGCCGAGGTGGCGTCGTACCACATCGCCACCTTGCTCTGGCTCATCGCGTTGAGGCACTCGGTGAAGCCCGACTGGGAGGCGCCCGCCTGACCGTGCTCGCTGACCAGGTCGACGTAGAACTGCACGGCCTCGGTGAACTCCGGGCTGTCGACCTGGGCCTCCCAATCCTCGGTGTACCAGGTGCCGCCGAAGGTGTTGACGACCGTGGTGAGCGGGGCGAACAGCTCACCCCACCCGGGCAGACCACGCAGGCAGATGCCGCGCATGCCCGGCTGGGACCGGTCGACCTCGGCAGCGATCTCAGCGACCTCGTCCCAGGTGGGCCGCTCGGGCATCTCGAGGCCCTGCTTCTCCATGACGTCCTTGCGGTACATCAGGAACGACGACTCGCCGTAGAACGGGAGCGCGTAGAGCTGGTCGTCGACCGACAGCGACTCGACCATCGGGTCGAGCAGGTCGTCGACGGCGTACTCGTCGTCACCCTCGACGTACTCGTCGAGGGACTTGAGCCAGCCGTTCTGCGCCCAGATCGGCACCTCGTAGGCGCCCACCGAGACCACGTCGTACTGGCCGGCGCCGGTGGCGACGTCCTGGGTGACCTTGTCGCGCAGCTCGTTCTCGGGGAGCACCGTGTAGTTGACCTCGATGCCGGTGTCGGCGGTGAAGGTGTCCTCGGTGATCTGCTGGATGTCCTGCATCTGCGGGTTGCCGACCATCAGGACGGTGATGGCGCCACCCTCGCCGTCGGTGCCGGCCTCGCCGCCGCCTCCGGCGCCGGCACAGCCGCTGAGTACGAGTCCTGCCACCGCCGGAGCGATGGCTGCTGCGGCGAGCCGCCTCTTCGTGATGCTCATCTGGGTCCTCCCTGGGGTCGTGCGTGTCCGATCGAGCACCGGCCACGGGCGTGGCCGGCAGGCCGACCGTCGACGACGGCCAGCGGGGTGGGGATGTGCGGGCTAGGCGCGCACCACGTGGGGTCCGAGCGCGGCATAGCGGTGCGCCTCGGTGGCGCTGAGGCCCGTGTCGGTGACCAGGACCTCGAAGTCGGCGACGTGTGCGAAGCGGCAGAAGCTCGAGACGCCGAACTTCTTGTGGATGCCGACGAAGACGCGGCGCCGCGAGCGCTGGACGACCCGCCCCTTGACCGCGGCCACGGCCGGGTCGGGGGTGGTCAGCCCGTGCTCACGGGTCACGCCGTTGGCGCCGAGGATGGCCAGGTCGATGACCAGGTCGGCGAGCATGTGGGTGGCCCAGTGGTCGACGGTGGCCATGGTCCGACCACGCACCCGTCCCCCGAGCATCAGGACGGTCACCTCGGGGCGGGCCGCCAGCGCGGTGGCGGTCAGCAGCGACGACGTGACGATGGTCAGCGGGCCGTCGGGGCGCAGCGCCTCGGCCACCAGCTGGGGGGTGACGCCCTCGTCGACGTAGACCGTCTCCGCGCCGTCGAGGTGCTGGGCGGCCGCGGTCGCGATGCGGCGCTTCTGGTCGAGACCGCTGGCGCTGCGGGTGGCGACGTCGGTCTCGTAGCCGGCGCTCTCGACGGGGTAGGCCCCGCCGTGCACCCGCTGCAGCACGCCGCGGTCGACGAGGTGGCGCAGGTCGCGGCGCACGGTCTCGGGCGCCACCCCCAGCTCGGCGGCCAGGCCGCCGACCTCGACGCGCCCCGACGACCGGGCCCGCTCGAGGATCTCGCGGTGGCGTCTGGTGGCCTCCATCGCGTCCATCTCCCCTCGACCGCTCGGGCTGGTGTCCCCGGTGCTGCTGTCGATCTGTGACTGGTGTCACAGGCTCGTGACAACCATGGTGCGCCCGCTGTCCACCATCTGACCAGCCCGATCGGGCGGTCGCGGATGCCCGAGTGCTGCCCACTTCGATCGCTCGAAGCCGCACTGCTGCGCACATCTCGGCGCCGCCCCCGTCCGGAACCGGCCGTCCGGGCCGCCCGGATGTCCGTTCGGTGCCCGGTCGGGCGTGCCGGCCCTCACGGCCGGGCGCCCGGTGCAGCGGGTTGTCCTCAGCCCACCGGGTCGACCAGCAGCACGTGCAGCCGGCGAGGGCCGTGCACCCCCTCGACACGGTCGAGCTCGATGTCACTGGTGGCCGAGGGCCCGCTGATCCAGGTCAACGCGCGCCCCGCGCGCACCGCGGAGGCAAGCCGGTCGACGGCGTCGGGGACGTCGGGCACGACCTGGTCGGCGCGCACCACCACGATGTGGCGGTCGGGCACCAGGCTCAGGGCCCGGCGGCCCTGGCCCGGCCCGTGGTCGAGCACGATCGTGCCGGTCTCGGCGATCCCGGCGCTGGCGGTGGTGAGCACCGCGTCGACGCGGTCGAGGTCGGCGGCCGACAGGTGGTCGTCAGGCATCCCGCGCTCCCCCAGCGCCTCGAGGAGCGCCTCGTCGAGCCCGTCAGGTACGACGACCCGGTCGGTCGGCGCGAGCAGGCCGGCGACGTGGGCGGCCAGGTCGGCGGCCGTCACCCGCTCCACCACGGCGCGGTAGTCGGCCACCCGCTCGGCGAACAGGTCGAGCACCTGGGCGGGCGTGCCCGCGGGACCGGCCGGCGCCGGGACCGGCTCGGGCGTGGGGACGACCCCCGTCAGCGCCGCACGCACCCGGTCGAGCACCTCGGCGCGGGCGCCGGTCGGGTCGGCCGGGTAGCGGTGAGCTGGCAACTGTTCCGGCTCCGGGACCGGTTGCTGGCCCACCGCCGGGGCGGGCTCAGCGGCGGGCGGCTCGGGCGGCGGTGCCTCAGCAACCGGACTGCTGGGCAGGCCGGTTGCCTGCTCACCGCCGACCCCGGGGCCGGCGCCGGCGCCGGGCTCGGTGCGGCCGCCGTCGGTGCGGGCCCACCAGGCCCGGAACGACTCGCGGGGTGGGGCGGGCAGGTCGCGGGCGCCGGTCCAGGCTGCGGCGCCCGGGCCGGGCAGGCGTCCCGCCGCGGGGCGACCGCCCGGCAGCGTCGTACGCGACAGGCGCGCCAGGACCCGCCCCGAAAGACCGGAGGCCTTCTCGACCAGGCCCAGCCGCGAGGCGTCGGAGAAGGCCCAGGCGGCGGCCTTCATGGCCAGCGCCTCCGCCTTCGGCACCCGGTCGCCGCGGTGGGAGTCGACGACCTTGGAGCGCAGGTGCACCAGCACCTCGGGGATGTCGATGCGCACCGGGCAGGCCTCGAAGCAGGCCCCGCACAGCGACGAGGCGTAGGGCAGCGAGTCGGTCTGGGCCCGGGCCCTGGCGTCGGGCTCCTGGGGATCGGCCAGCAGCGGGTTGAGGATCGCCCCGATCGGGCCCGGGTAGACCGAGCCGTAGGCGTGGCCGCCGGTGCGCTCGTAGACGGGGCAGACGTTGAGGCAGGCCGAGCAGCGGATGCAGCGCAGCGCCTGGCGGCCGGTGTCGTCGGCCAACGCACGGGTGCGGCCGTTGTCCAGCAGCACCACGTGCACCTCCCGCGGCCCGTCCGCGCCGCCGTCGGGGTCGGTGACCCCGGACCAGGTCGATGTGTAGGGGTTCATCCGCTCCCCGGTCGAGGAGCGCGGCAACAACCGCAGCAACGGGTCGAGCTCGGCCCAGGTCGGCACCACCTTCTCGATCCCGACGACCGAGACGAGCACCTCGGGCAGGGTCAGGCACATCCGCCCGTTGCCCTCCGACTCCACCACCACGAGGGTGCCGGTCTCCGCGACCGCGAAGTTGGCGCCCGAGACCCCCACCTTCGCGCGCAGGAACTTCTCGCGCAGGTGGTCGCGTGCCGCCCCGGCCAGCACGGCCGGCTCGTCGGACAGGTCCGCCGGCGCGGGGCGGCCGACCTCGGCCATCCGGCGCAGGAAGATCTCACGGATCTCGGCGCGGTTGCGGTGGATCGCCGGCACCAGGATGTGCGAGGGCAGGTCCTCGCCCAGCTGCACGATCAGCTCGGCCAGGTCGGTCTCCCACGCCGCGATCCCCTGCGCCTCCAGCGCCTCGTTGAGCCCGATCTCCTGGGTGGCCATCGACTTCACCTTGACCACCTCGTCGGCCCCGTGGGCCCGCGCGACCTCCACGACGACCGCGTTCGCCTCCGCGGCATCACGCGCCCAGTGCACGGTCGCACCGGCCGCGGTCAGCGTGCGCTCCAAGGTCTCCAGGTGGGTGGCCAGGTCGTCGAGGGCACGCTGCTTGACCGCCGCCCCGGCCAGGCGCAGGTCCTCCCAGATCCCCGCCTGCTCCAGCTCGCCCACCACCGCGGCACGCTTGCCCCGGATCACCCCCGTCGCGTGCGCCAGGTTGTGGCGCAGCTGGGTGTCGCCCAACGCAGCCCGTGCCGCCTCCGGGAAGGCCGGCATCCCCACGAACGTCCCGCTCACGACTGTCCCTCCGTGCCCTCGGTCGCCGCCAGCACCTCGGCCAGGTGCACCACCCGCACCCCCGAGCGCTGCCGCGACAGCACTCCACCCACGTGCATCAGACAGCTGTTGTCACCGGCCACCAGCACCTCCGCGCCCGTCGAGCGCACATGACGCGCCTTGTCCGCACCCATCGCCACCGACGTGTCGGCGTTCTTGACCGCGAACGTCCCGCCGAAGCCGCAGCACTCCTCGGCCTTCGGCAGCTCCACCAGCCGCAACCCCCGCACCGCCTCCAGCAGCCGCCGAGGCCGGTCGCCCACCCCCAGCATCCGCAACGAGTGGCACGTCGGGTGGTAGGTCACCGTGTGCGGGAAGTACGCCCCCACGTCGGTCACCCCCAGCACGTCGACCAGGAACTCGCTCAGCTCGTACGTCGGTGGCGCCGCCGCCACCGCCCCCACCAGGCCCGGGTCGCTGCCGTTCGCGGCCCCGCGCCCGGCCACCAGCCCGTGCTGGTGACGCGCCGAGCCCGCGCACGACCCGCTCGGGGACACGATCGCGTCATACCCCGCGAACGCGTCGACATAGGTCCGCACCACGGGCACCGCCTCGTCGAGGTAGCCCGTGTTCACCATCGGCTGCGCACAGCACGTCTGCGCCGCCGGGAACTCCACCTCGCAGCCCAACCGCCGCAGCAGCCGCACCACCGCCCTGCCCGTCTCCGGGAACATCGCGTCGTTGACGCACGTGACCGACAGGGCTACTCGCATGGGACCACTCTCCGGGGCAGGGACGGTGCGTGTCATCAGTGCCGCGCCACGCGCGCCTCGGCAGCGTCCCAGTCGAGGCCGGGACGCGGCTCGAAGCGCCGCAGATCGTGCGTACGTCGCACCAGCGCCCGCATCGCCGCCAGGTCGGGCAGGTCGGCGCCGAGCGCTCGAGCCTGCACCAGCACGTTGCCCAGGGCCGCGGCCTCGGCGGGGCCGGCCAGGACCGGGAGCCCCAGTGCGTCGGCGGTGAGCTGGCACAGCAGGTGGTTCTGCGACCCGCCGCCCACCACGTGCACGACCTCGAAGGAGCGGCCCGAGAGCTCGGCGGCGCTGCGCAGGTGCCGGCGGTAGGCCAGCGCCAGGGAGTCGAGGATCGTGCGCGTCACCTCTGCCGGCGTCCGGGGCACCACCTCGCCCGCCTCGTGGGCCAGGGCACGGATGCGCGCGGGCATGTCACCCGGAGGGAGCAGCCGCGCGGCGTTGATGTCGACGACGGTGCGCAGGGGCGGCAGCCCCGCGGCTGCCGCGAGGAGCGTGGCCAGGTCGGCGTCGGCGACCCGCTCGTGCTGCCACTGGCGCACCGACTCCGAGAGCACCCACAGCCCCATCACGTTCTTGAGGAAGCGGATGGTCCCGTCGACACCGCCCTCGTTGGTGAAGTCCGCCAGCCGAGCGGCCTCGGTGAGCACCGGGGCGTCGAGCTCCAGCCCGACGAGCGACCAGGTGCCCGAGGAGATGTAGGCGACGTCGTCGCCCTCGGCCGGCACGCCGACGACCGCCGAGGCGGTGTCGTGCGAGCCCACGGCCACCACAGGCGTGCCCGGGTCGGCGCCGACCACGTCGGCCACCTCGGGCAGCAGGGGCCCGACCAGCGACCCGGGGTCGCGCAGCGGCGGCAGCACCGCCCACGGCAGGCCGACCCGCTTGGCCAGCTCGAGCGACCACTCCTGGGTCGTGACGTCGTAGAGCTGCGTGGTCGAGGCATTGGTGCGCTCGGCCCCGACCTCGCCGGTGAGCCAGTAGCCCAGCAGGTCGGGAAGCAGGAGCAGCGACTCCGCCGACTCCAGCGCGGCGGTCCCCCGGGCCGACACCAGCTGGTAGAGGGTGTTGAACGCCAGCTGCTGCAGACCGGTGATGGCGTACAGCTCGTCGGCGCCCACCTGCTCGAGGACCTGCGCCATGACGCCGTCGGTGCGCGCGTCGCGATGGCTGTAGGGGTTGCCCAGCAGCTGGCCGTCGCGGTCCAGGAGCCCGTAGTCGACCGCCCAGGAGTCGATGCCGATGCCGTCGAGGCGTCCGGTGCGGGCCACCCCGGCGACGCCGGCGAGCACCTCGCGGTGGATGCCGAGCACGTCCCAGTACAGCGCCCCACCGGCGCGCACCCCCCCGTTCGGGAAGCGGTGCACCTCGTCCAGTCGCAGGGTCGCCGGGGTGACGCTGCCGACCATGACCCGACCGCTCGTGGCGCCCAGGTCGACGGCCGCGACACGCACCCCGGCGCCCCCGCCCCTCATCGGAGGAAGGCCGCGGCGACGCCTGCGTCGACCGGGATGTGCAGGCCGGTGGTGTGCGTCATCTCGGGCCCGCACAGCACGAACACCGCGTTGGCGATGTTCTCGGGCAGCACCTCGCGCTTGAGGATGGTGCGCTGGGCGTAGAACTTGCCCAGGTCCTCCTCCTCGACGCCGTAGACCGCGGCCCGGTTGGCGCCCCAGCCCGAGGCGAAGATTCCCGAGCCCTGCACGACGCCGTCGGGGTTGACGCCGTTGACCTTGACACCGTGGGCGCCCAGCTCGGCCGCCAGGAGCCGCACCTGGTGGGCCTGGTCGGCCTTGGTGGCCGAGTAGGCGATGTTGTTGGGGCCGGCGAAGACGGAGTTCTTCGACGAGATGTAGACGATGTCGCCGCCCATCTCCTGCTCGATCAGGACCTTGGCCGCGGCCTTGGACACCAGGAACGAGCCCTTGGCCATCACGTCGTGCTGCAGGTCCCAGTCGGCCTCCGTGGTCTCGAGCAGCGACTTCGACAGCGAGAGCCCGGCGTTGTTGACGACCAGGTCGAGCCCGCCGAAGGCGAGCACCGCGGCATCGACCATCGCCTGGACGGCGTCGGCCTTGCTGACGTCGGCGGCCACACCGACCGCGACGTCGGGACCGCCGATCTCGGCGGCGGCCGCCTGGGCCCTGGCCAGGTCGAGATCGGCGACGACCACGCAGGCCCCCTCGGCGGCGAGCTTCTGCGCCGTGGCCTTGCCGATGCCGCCGGCGGCGCCCGTGACCAGGGCGATGCGGGTGGCGAGCGGCTTCGGCTTCGGCATCCGCTGCAGCTTGGCCTCCTCCAGCGCCCAGTACTCGATGCGGAACTTCTCGGCCTCGTCGATAGGGGCGTACGTCGAGAGCCCCTCGGCACCGCGCATCACGTTGATGGCGTTGGTGTAGAACTCGCCAGCCACGCGGGCGGTCTGCTTGTCCTTGCCGAAGCTGAACATGCCCACGCCCGGCACCAGCACGATGAGCGGGTCGGCGCCGCGGATGGCGGGCGAGTCGGGAGTGGCGTGGCGGTCGTAGTAGCCCTGGTAGTCGTCGCGGTAGGCGCTCGCCAGCTCCTTGAGCCGGGCGATGCTCTCCTCCACGCCCGCGCCGGCGGGCAGGTCGAGCACGAGCGGCTTGACCTTGGTGCGCAGGAAGTGGTCGGGGCAGGAGGTGCCCAGCGCGGCCAGGCGGGGGTGCTCGGAGGCGGCCAGGAAGTCCAGCACCACGTCGGAGTCGGTGAAGTGGCCGACCATCGGGCGGTCGACGGAGGCGATGCCGCGGATGGTGGGGGCCAGGGCGGCGGCCTTGGCGCGACGCTCGTCCTGCGGCAGGGCGGCGTACCCGTCGAGGGCGGGGCCGAAGGGTTCGGCCCGCGAGTGCTCGGCGATGTGCGCCGCGGCGGTGTCGATGATCCACAACGAGTTCCGCTCGGCCTCCTCGGAGGTCTCGCCCCACGCGGTGATGCCGTGCCCGCCGAGGATGCAGCCGACCGCCTGCGGGTTCTTCTCCTTGATCTCGGCGATGTCGAGACCGAGCTGGAAGCCCGGACGGCGCCACGGCACCCAGACCACCCGGTCGCCGAAGATCGTGGCGGTCAGCTCCTGGCCGTCGGCGGCGGTGGCGATCGCGATGCCGGAGTCGGGGTGCAGGTGGTCGACGTGGGCGGCGTCGACGAGCCCGTGCATGGCGGTGTCGATCGAGGGTGCCGCGCCGCCCTTGCCGTGCAGGCAGTAGTCGAAGGCGGCGACCATCTCGTCCTCGCGCTCGACGCCGGGGTAGACGTCGACCAGCGCTCGCATCCGGTCCAGGCGGAGCACGGCCAGGCCCTTCTCGGCCAGGGTGCCCAGGTCGCCGCCGGAGCCCTTGACCCACAGCAGCTCGACGGGCTCGCCGGTGACCGGGTCGGTCTCGGTGCCCTTGGCCGAGGTGTTGCCGCCCGCGTAGTTGGTGTTCTTGGGGTCGGCGCCGAGGCGGTTGGAGCGCGCGATCAGCGCGGCTGCGGTGCTCGGGGTGGGGTTGGTCATGATGCCTCTCACGTCCTCTGGGGAAGGGTCAGTTCCAGCTGAGCTGGGTGCCGCCGACGCGGCTGGACTCGATCTGCTGCTGGTGTCCGGACTCGGCGTAGGCCCGCATCGGGTTCGCCGGCAGGCCGCGCTCCTCGCGCCAGGCAGCGAGGTCGGGGCGCACGTCGGTGCTGAAGGCGTCCATGAAGATCTCGTGCGCACCCAGGACGTCACCGGCCTCCTGGGCCGCACCCAACGCCTCGCGGTCGACCAGCAGCGCCCGGGCGGTCATCTCCTGCACGTTGAGGACCGAGCGGATCTGCCCGGGGATCTTCTTCTCGATGTTGTGGCACTGGTCGAGCATGAACGCGACGTCGCTGTGGCCGTCGGGGTTCGCCGGCCCGTAGCCACCGCCGCGGATCACCTCGAAGAGGATCCGGAAGAGCTGGAACGGGTCGGCCGAGCCCACGATGAGGTCGTCGTCGGCGTAGAAGCGCGAGTTGAAGTCGAAGGAGCCCAGCTTCCCGAGCCGCAGCAGCTGCATCACGATGAACTCGATGTTGGTGCCCGGCGCGTGGTGGCCGGTGTCGAGGCAGACCACGGCCCGCTCCCCCAGCGCGGCGACCTGGGCGTACGACGTGCCCCAGTCGGGCACGTCGGTGTGGTAGAACGCCGGCTCGAAGAACTTGTACTCCAGCACCAGCCGCTGCTCGGCGCCGATCCGGTCGTAGATCGTCGCCAGCGACTCGGCGAGCCGGTCCTGGCGTCCACGCAGGTCGGCCTGGCCCGGGTAGTTGCTGCCCTCGGCGAGCCAGATCTTCAGGTCCCGGCTGCCGGTCGCGTCCATCACGTCGATGCACTCGAAGTGGTGGTCGATCGCCTTCTGGCGGATCTTGGCGTCGGTGTGGGTCAGGGCGCCGAGCTTGTAGTCGTCGTCCTGGAAGGTGTTGGAGTTGATCGTCCCCAGGGCGACACCGTGCTCCTCGGCGTGCGCCCGCAGCGCCACCCAGTCGTCGGTGAGGTCCCACGGGATGTGCAGGGCCACGCTGGGCGCCAGCCCGGTGTACCGGTGCACGGTGGCGGCGTCGGCGATCTTCTCCTGCACCGAGCGCGGGGTGCCCGGGGTGCCGAAGACCTTGAAGCGGGTGCCGGAGTTGCCGAACGCCCAGGAGGGCAGCTCGATGGCCTGGCCCTCCAGCAGGGGTGCGATCTCGCTGAAGCGTGTCATGTCATTCTCCTAGTGAAACGTTACAAGTCAGGAGTGGCACCTGCCGCTCCTGGTTCCGCCTACCGCGCCAGCTGGTCCTCGAGGTGGAAGACCTCTCTCAGCCGCACGAAGCCGGTGTCGGGCCGTTCGGCACCCAGGTCGACGAAGAGGTCGGCCATCTCTGCCTGCCAGCGCGCATTGACCTCCGTGGTCTCCATCGCCGCCTGGGCCTGCGCCAGGTCGTCGACCTCGACGTAGCCGATCAGCAGGCCGTCGTCACGCAGGAAGAGGGAGTAGTTGCGCCAGCCGGCCTCGGCGAGCGCCTCGAGCATCTCGGGCCACACGGCCGCGTGCCGACGGGCGTACTCCTCGATGCGGTCGGGACGCACCTGGAGCTGGAAGCAGACACGGGGCACGTCGCGCCTCAGCCCATGCTCACGTGACGGTGCTCGAGGCCGAGCAGGCTGGCGGCCGCGCCCAGGTCGGCGGCGCGGTGGCCTACGCACAGCGCCCAGTGGTGACCGATGCCCGTCTGGCTCCAGGCGTCGACCCACTCCCCCGGGTCGCCCCCGAAGTCCACCCGTGAGGTCGTGTTGCCGATCTCCAGCAGTGGGCCCGGGACGACCTCCCCCTCCGAGGTGATGAAGCTGTAGCTGCCGTCGCGGTCCTGGCCGATGCCGAAGGTGGTCACCGGACCCTGCTGCACGTCGAACTCGACGCTGACGCCCCACCCGCGCTTGCCGTGGAAGACACCCAGTCCGCGCAGGAGCGGGTCGCGGGCGCTGACCGCGAGGTGGGCAGGACCGTCGTGGCCCATCTCGACGACCCCATCGCGGAAGTTGAGCGCCTGGATCTCGGTGAACGAGCCACCGGCCCCGATCGCCTGCGCCGCCACCTGGGCGATGGACGTGCGCAGCTCGTACTCGCCGGCCATCGGGAGGCCGCGGGCGGTCAGCAGCGAGGAGCCCAGGATCATCCCTGCCCCCAGGCGTTCGTGCTGCTCGCCGTCCAGACCGCGGTGGTAGTAGGCGACCGAGTCGAGGTCGAAGTCCTCGACCAGCCGGTCGAGGCCGACCGAGACACGCGCGCCCCAGGCGAAGTCCTCGTCGTCGACGGACCCGTCGAGCGTGAAGACCTGCCGGGCCAGCTCCATGCGCTCGGCGACCTCGGCACTGCTGACCTGGTCGACACGCACGCGCAGGTCGTCGAACTCGAGTACCTCGACGTGCGAACCGAAGGTCGTCGAGACCCCGGTCAGGTCCGTCGACACGTCGAGCATCCCTGGGTAGAGGTGGCCCATCAGACCGTGCCTGGCGTGACGCAGGCGGCCCCGGACGCCGGCGGCGTGGACCCACTGCTCGATCCGGCTCCATGCGCGCTCCTGCTTGAGGTGACCGGAGACCGAGCGGAACTCGATGCCGGCTCGCCGGAAGACGTTGCCCACCTCTGGGACCGGGCACTGACCGCAGTAGGCCAGCCACTCGCCGGTGCCGAAGGAGGCATGGTCCATCGCCTCGGTCGGTTGCAGGTCGATGACGAGCACCGGGGTGCCCGCGCGCTGTGCGATCGGGAGCACCATCGAGGCAGTGAGGTACGTGGTCAGGAAGATCACGATGAGGTCCGGGTCGGCGACCCGCAGCCTCTCACCCGCCGCGGCGGCCTCCTGCGCGTCCGACACGAACCCGACGTCGACCACGTCGGCGTCGAGCCGGTCGAACCGGTCGGCGACGTAGCGGGTCGACTCCTGCAGCTGGGGCAGCAGCTGGGGGAACTGGGGCCAGTACGCCGCCAGACCACCCGCGACGAGACCGATGCGCGTGCGCCGTCGGGTGAAGGGTGGCAGCAGCGCGGCCAGGTCGGCGGGTCGGGCGGCAGGGTCCACGGTGCTGGTCATGACACTCCTGGGTCGAGAGATCGCGCGGTGCGACCGGGGCGGGGGGCTCCTCCCCCACCCGCAGGTGGGGGAGGAGCCGTCAGGTGGTGCTCAGGCTCGAGCCGGGGACCTCGTCCCCATCTGCTCAGAAGTCGTACTCGTCGATGTTGTCGGCGTTGAAGCGCGTCGGCGGCCCGACGATGACGACACCGTTCTCACCGATCGTGCGCTCCCCGAGGTCGCCGGCCTCGAACGAGTCACCCTCGGCACCGGTGATGTCGCCGTCGACCAGCGCCTGTCCGGCGTGCGCCGCGACATAGCCCAGCTGAGCGGGGTCCCAGAGGGCGAACTCGGTGACGGTGCCGTCCTTGACGAACTCACGCATCTCGTTGGGCAGGCCGAGCCCGGTCAGGGACACCTTGCCCTTGTACCGGGAGGTGGAGAGGTACTTGGCCGCCGCTGCGATGCCGACGGTCGTCGGCGAGACGATGCCCTTCAGGTCGGGGTAGGACTGCAGGAGGCCCTGCGCCTCCTTGAAGGACTTGTCCGCGTCGTCGTCGCCGTAGACCTTGGTGACGATCTTGATGTCGGCGTAGTCGGGGTTGGCGGCGATCTCCTCCTCCATGAACCTGATCCACTCGTTCTGGTTGGTCGCCGTGGCGGTGGCCGACAGGATCGCGATGTCGCCCGCGCCGCCGATCTGCTCGGAGATCATCTCGAGCTGCACCAGCGCGACGTCCTTGGCCTCGACCTGGCTCACGAAGAGGTCGCGGTAGTCAGGGTTGGTGTCAGAGTCGAAGGCGACGATCTTGGCGCCGCCGTCACGGGCCGCCTGGAGCGCCGGGCCGACCGCGTCGGGGTCGTTGGCCGCGATGACCAGGACATCGGTGCCCTCCTGGGTCGCCTGCTCGATGAAGGGGACCTGCGCGCTCGCGCTGGCCTCGAGCGCCCCGAGCACCGACGAGTCGAGGCCGAGCTCCTCGGCGCCCTCCTCGCCACCCCCGAGCACGACGTCGGTGTAGGGGTTGTTCAGCTGCTTGGGCAGGAAGACGATGCTGGCGGCGGAGTCCTCTCCGTCGCTGCCGGAGTCCGCGCCCACCGAGCCGCAGGAGGCGACGGTCAGGGAGAGGGCAGCCGCGGTGGCCGCCAGGGCGACCGCCCGACCGCGACGGCGCCCGAACGCCTGGGAGAACAACTTCATGGTGGATCCTTTCGTTCTGACGCTGGGCGTCGTCACCCGCCGGCGGGCGCCGACGGGGAGCTGGTGGAGGTGAGCCGGGCCAGCCTGCGGCGCTCGCGCAGCGCCGCGAGGAGGCTGGGGGTGACCACCGAGAGGATGAGCAGGGCGCCGGTGACGATCGTCAGCGCGGTCTCCGGCACCCGGGCCAGACGCAGCGCGTAGGTGACGGTGCCGATGAGCAGCACCCCGGTGACGACGCCGAAGACGGTGCCACGGCCACCGAAGATCGACACGCCGCCGAGCAGCACCGCAGCGATCACGGTCAGCTCGAGACCGGTCGCGTTGTCGGGTCCCGCGCTCGCGTAGCGCAGCGTCCAGAAGACACCAGTGACGCCGGCGATCGCGCCGGAGACCGTGAAGAGGACCAGCTTGGCCCGGTCGACCCGGATGCCCGCGAAGCGAGCCGCCTCGCTGCTGAAGCCCAAGGCGTAGAGGGAGCGGCCGAAGGGGGTCTGGTGCAGGACGACGGCGAAGACCGCCACGAGCACGACCACTCCGACCATGGCGACCGGCACGCCGGTCTCGCCGATCCGTCGCGTCGCCAACCGGGTCAGCTCCGACGGGAAGTCGGAGACCTTCTGGTCCCCGATGACCACCAGGGCCAGTCCCCGGAACAGTGCGAGGGTGCCGATGGTGACCGCCAGCGACGACAGTCCGAGCCGGGTGATCAGCAGCCCGTTGAACGCGCCGCACAGGGCCCCCACCGCGACGCAGATGGTCATGACGACCCAGATGCTCAGGTCGGTGTCGCGCCACAGCACGCCCATGACCGCACTGGCCAGGCCGGCGGTGCTCGCCACGGAGAGGTCGATCTCGCCGGTGATGATGATGAGCGTCATCGGCATGGCCAGCAGCAGGACCGGGATGACCCCCACGAGGAGGAAACCGAGCGTGACCGTCGAGGCGAAGTTGACGATGATCCCGGAGGCCAGGGCGACGACCAGGACGAGGGCCGCGAAGAGACCGACGTCCGGTCGGTGAAGGAGCCGGGCGACCAGCGATGGGCCGGACTCCGGCACCGCGGGTGCGGCGGGGAGTGGGGTGCGGGTCTCAGTCATCTCGGGCCTCGCTGACTCGGAGCTTGTTGGCGCGACGGATCGCTGTCACGCGGTCGACCACCACGGCGGCGAGGATGAGCACACCGACGATGGCCTGCTGCCAGAACTTGTCGACCCGGGTCGCGGTGAGCGAGCTCGTGATCGTGCTGAGCAGCACTGCACCGACCGCGGCCCCGGCCACGCTCCCGACCCCACCCGAGATGGCCACGCCGCCGACGACCGCAGCCGCGACCACGTCGAGCTCCAGGCCGCTGCCGGTGAGGGCGCCCACGGAGTTGTACCTCGACGCGTACAGCACCCCGGCGAGGCCGGTCAGCGCCCCGCACGCTGAGAACGCGAGCAGGACCCGAGCCTGCACCCGGATGCCGAACAGTCCGGCCGCCTCGGGGTCCGAACCGATGGCGTAGAGGTCTCGACCAGACCGGCGGTAGGCCATGAACACCGCTACGGCCACCACGACGACCAGGGCGAGCAGGGTGATCAACGGGACACCCAGCACGGTGTCGACGGAGAGCCGTCCGAAGGCGCGGGGGTTGTCACCGGAGAAGTACTGCTTGCTCCCGGCCCAGCTCGACAGGACCCCCCGATAGACGTAGAGCGTCCCGAGCGTGATCACGAGGGCCGGCACCTTGGCGACGGTGACCAGGACCCCGTTGACGGCGCCCAGGGCGCCACCCAGGACCATCCCGGCCAGCACCACGGCTGGGATCGGCAGACCGGGGGCGGACTCGAAGATGGCGCCGACGCTGAAGGCGACGATGCCCAGGATCGCTCCCACGGAGAGATCGACGTTGCGGGTGATGAGCACGACCGCCTGGGCCACCGCGAGGATCACCAGGATCGTGGAGTTGAGCATCAGGTCCTTGACGCTCTGCGGCGACAGGAACTGGTCGTTGACCAGCCAGGTGACCAGCACGAGCACCACGAGTGCGATGGCCACAGGCATCTCGCGGGCCCTGAGCAGGGGCGCGACACGCTGGCGGCGCGGGCGTCGGGGAGGTTCGTGCGCCCCGGCTGCGTCCCGGGTGTCGCCGGGGACGCTCGTGGTTGTGGACATCAGGCGACAGCTCCCTCGGTCGTGCCGGTGGCCGCGTGCATGACCCGCTCGGCGGTTGCCTCGTCGCGGGACAGCTCGGCACTGACCCGCCCCTCGTGCATGACCAGCACCCGGTCGGCCATGCCCAGCACCTCGGGCAGCTCGGAGGAGATCATCACGATGGCGACGCCCTGGCCGGCCAGGTCCGAGAGCAGGCGGTGCACCTCGGCCTTGGTGCCCACGTCGATGCCACGTGTCGGCTCGTCGACGATGAGCAGCCGCGGCTCGGTGGCCAACCACTTGGCCAGGACCACCTTCTGCTGGTTCCCACCTGACATCGTCGCGGCGGCATGGTGGGGACTACCCGTCTTCACCTGGAGCCGCCGGGACCAGATCTCGGCCGCCTTCCTCTCCGAGCGGTTGCTGATGAGCCCGAACCTGGCCAGCCGGGACCTCAGCGTGAGGGTGAGGTTGCGCGCGACGCTGAGCTCGAGGACGAGTCCCTGGCGGCGACGATCCTCCGGCACGAAGCCCATGCCGGCGGCGATCGCAGCACGCGGGGAGCGACCAGGCACGACCTGCCCGTCCATGAGCACGCGCCCCTGGTCGTAGGCGTCGACCCCGAAGACGGCCCGGGCGACCTCGCTGCGCCCGGCACCCACCAGGCCGGCCAGGGCGACGATCTCCCCCGACCGCACCTCGAAGGTGACGTCGCGGAACAGCCCCACGCGAGACAACCCCTCCACCTGGAGCACCGGATCGCCGATCTGGGCCACCTCCTTGGGGAAGAGGGCGTCGATGTCGCGGCCAACCATCTCGTTGACCACCTCGTCGACGCTCACGTCCTCGGTGCGGTGGGTGGCCACGTAGGCGCCGTCCCGCATGACGGTGAGGGCGTCGCAGAGCTCGAAGACCTCCTCGAAGCGGTGCGAGATGAAGATGAGACCGGCGCCGCGGTCACGCAGGCTGCGCGCGACGCCGAAGAGCCGCTCGACCTCCACACCGGAGAGCGCCGCCGTCGGCTCGTCCATGATCAGCAGCCGGGCGTCGAGGCTGATGGCCTTCGCGATCTCGATGATCTGCTGGTCGGCGATGGACAGGCCCTCTGCCTGGCGGTCCGGGTCGATCGGCACACCGAGGCGCGCGAAGAGGCGGTGGGCGTCCTCACGCATCCGGGCCCGGTCGATCAGCCCCAGCCTGGTCAGCGGTTGGCGCCCCACGAAGATGTTCTCAGCGACGGAGAGGTCGGGGAAGAGGGTCGGCTCCTGGTAGATCACGGCGACACCGGCGGCCTTGGCGTCCGCGGTCGACCCGAAGTCCACGTCGCGGCCCTCGAGGCGCAGCACGCCGGTGTCGCGTCGGTAGAGACCACCGATGATCTTGACCATGGTCGACTTGCCGGCGCCGTTCTCACCGATGAGGGCATGGATGGACCCCGGCTCCACGCACAGTCGCCCGGCGCTCAGCGCCGTCACCGACCCGAAGGACTTGGACACGTCCTCCAGGACCAGGATGGGCTCCGCCATGGTCGACTCCTTGATGTGAAAGGTTTCAATGGGACGTCGTCACGGTAGGTGAGCACAGTCACAGGCGTCAAGGAGCACAGGGAAAAATTCACTGGCAGCAGTGCATCGTGTCGGGTCCCGAACATGCATGATCGTCCCCAGTTGTGGTAGATCGTTTCAAGGAGATGGCGCGGGCCCTCGCTCGTACCCGGACCAGGCCAGGAGGCCTCATGCCCACCGACTCGGCCCGAAGTGCTTCGGTCAAGGACGTCGCCGTGGCGGCGGGGGTCTCCCTGGGCACCGTGTCCAACGTGCTCAACCGGCCAGACCGCGTCAGCCCTGCCACCCGCGACCGGGTTCGCCAGGCGATGCTCGACCTCGGCTTCGTCCGCAACGAGTCCGCCCGTCACCTCCGGTCGGGCACCAGCCGGACCCTGGCCTTCGTCATGCTCGACGCCGGCAACCCGTTCTTCACCGATGTCGCACAGGGCGTCGAGGGCGCCGCCGAGGACGCCGACCTGACGGTCATGCTCTTCAACAGCGCCAATCGGTCCGATCGCGAGGGGGCACATCTCGCCCTGCTCGAGCAGCAGCGAGTCCAAGGGGTCCTGGTCACGCCCGTCGATCCGGACTCGACCTCGCTCGACGAGCTCGCCGCCCGCGGCACTCCTGTGGTCATCGTCGACCGTCGTCGACAGGACGACTCCTTCTGCTCCGTGGCCGTCGACGACGTCCTCGGTGGGCGTCTGGCCGTCGAGCACCTCCTCGACCGGGGCCACACCCGGGTCGCCGTCATCGGTGGGCCCGACGACCTGGGACAGGTGCGCGACCGGCTCAAGGGCGCCCGAGAGGCCTGGGCGGAGGCCGGCCGCCCGGACGAGGCACTGGTGCACCTCGCCACGCCGGCGCTCGACGTGGCGGCGGGTCGCGAGGCCGGCGACCGCCTGGCTGGGCTCCCCGCCGCTCGTCGCCCGACGGCCGCCTTCTGCCTCAACGACCTGGTCGCGCTGGGTCTGCTCCAACAGGCGATCGGTTCGGGCACGAGGGTCCCCGAGCAGCTGGCGATCGTCGGGTACGACGACATCGACTTCGCCGCTGCTGCTGCAGTGCCCCTCACCTCCGTGCGCCAGCCGCGGCAGGAGCTGGGGCGCCGGGCCGCTGCCCTCGTGCTCGAGGAGGCCACGGATCCCAGCCACACGCACCAGCAGGTGCTCTTCACCCCCGAGCTGGTCGCCCGGCAGTCGACGCGCCGGTAGACGCGACCGCCCCACCCAGCCGCCCGAGCCGGGTCTGAGGAGCCCTCAGGCCAGCCCGACCCGCTGCACGAACTCGTTGACGAAGACCCCGACGGGGTCGACGCGTCGCCGCAGCGCCCGGAAGTCCTCGGCCCGCTCGTACGCCGCCGCCGCGTCGAATCCGGGCCCGAAGACCTTGCCCCAGTGCGGACGCGGCGCGAACGGAGCCAGCGCGGACTCGACCCGCTCGACAGCGGCCGCGACCTCGGTCGGGCGGTTGCGCCAGGTGAAGTGCAGGGCCAGCGAGTCACGGCCCTGGGCCGGCGAGAGCCACAGGTCGTCGGCGGCGACCGTGCGCAGCTCGCTGGCGTGCAGCAGCGGGTCGAGCTCCTCGCCCAGGCCGCGCAGCGCGGCGAGCGCCGCGCCGGCCCGCTCGAGGGGCACGAACCACTCGCTCTGGATCTCGTCGCCCTGGCTGGGCTCGCGGTCGTGGCGGAAGTGCGGGAGCCGTTCGATCCAGGGGCCGTCGGTGCCCCGCAGGGTCATCGAGTCCCCCAGCCCGAGCAGCGGCGACCCGGCGCCAGCGGCGACGGCCTCCCCCATCAGCCCAGCGGCGCGGTCGAGGTCGCCGCTGGGGTCCGGCACCCGGGCCTTGACCAGCACCTCCCCCACGAGGTCGCCGCTCCACCGGGTGAAGACGCTGGTGCTGAAGCCGAGGCCGAGCACCCCCACGGGGTCGGCGAGCAGGGCGTCCCAGCGCAGGTCGAGGTGCAGCTCCTGGCGCAGGTCGTAGGGCGCCACCAGGTCGAGCTCGACCTCGACGACCACGCCCAGCGCCCCGAGCGCGACCACGCTCCCGAGGTGGTCGGGCTCCCCGCGGCGCACCGTGCGCAGCGCCCCGTCGGGCCCCACCAGCACCAGCGCCGCGACCGCAGCGCCCAGGGCCTGGTTGGCGGTGCCCGAGCCGTGGGTGCCGGTGGCCACGGCCCCGGCGGTCGAGATGTGCGGCAGCGAGCCCATGTTGGGCAGCGCCAGGCCCGCCTCGTGCACGGCGCGGGCCACGACGGCGTACCGCTGGCCGCCGCGGACGGTGACCCTGCGCGCAGGCGCGTCGACGACGACGGGGTCGGGGAAGCCCGTGGTGCTCAGCAGCGTGCCGTCGGTGTCGCAGAGGTCGTTGAAGGAGTGCCGGGTGCCCAGCACGCGCACCTTCGTCGCCGCCTCGACCTCGCGCTGGACCTCGGCGACGCTGCGGGCCTCCACGAAGCGGGCCGCGCGATAGGTGTGCGAGCCCGCCCAGTTGCGGATCGACCCGGCCGGGCCGGCCCCGTTCACGACCCCGCCCCGGCCCCGCGGTGCGCGGCGAAGAACTCCTGCAGCAGCGCGGCCGACTCGTCGGCGAGCACCCCGGCGACCACCTCGGGGCGGTGGTTGAGACGGCGGTCGCGCACCACGTCCCAGAGGCTGCCCACGGCCCCGGCCTTGTCGTCGTACGCCGCGAAGACGACGCGCTCGACCCGGCTCAGCACCGCCGCGCCGGCGCACATCGTGCACGGCTCGAGGCTCACCACGAGGGTGCACTCCTCCAGCCGCCACTCGCCGCGCGCCTGCGCCGCCGCCCGCAGCGCGACCACCTCGGCGTGCCCGGTGGGGTCGGCCTCGGCCTCGCGCACGTTGCGGCCGCGGCCCAGCACGGCACCGGTCGCATCGACGACCACGGCGCCGATCGGCACGTCGCCGGTGGCCAGCGCGGCGCGCGCCTCGTCGAGGGCAGCGCGCATCTCCGGCTCCCAGGGGCCGGTGGGGCGGGGGGTGGCGCTCACGCCGAGGTCAGGCCGACCACGTCGTCGAAGAGCTCGCCGAAGCCCAGGCGACGCGCGACCTCGGAGAGCAGCTCGTCGGGGTAGAGCTCCTCGTCGTCGATGAGCTCGGCCATGGTCGCGGCGCTGACACCCAGGTCGGCCAGCAGGCCGACCTCACCGGCCGGCTCCGGCTCGTCGTCGTCCTCGGGGTCGGGCAGGTGCAGGTGCTCGAGCACCGAGGCCGCCAGCTCCCACTCCTCGGCCGCCGTCACGTCGGAGAGCAGCAGACGGGTGGTGCCGCCCGAGACGCGCACCAGCACGAAGAAGTCCTCGTCGATCGCGACCAGGCCCAGGGTCCCGGCGTCGCCGGGGAAGCGCCGCAGCGCGCTCGCGAGCACGTCGACGTCCTCGAGGTGGTCGTGGGTCAGCTCGGCGACCACCCACTCGCCGTCGGTGCGGTAGGCCGCCAGCGCGAAGTCGACCTCGTCGAACTGCTCGACCATGGGGACACCCTCCGGGACGGACGAACCACGCTGCTGCACGGACGTGCGGCACTTCCTACAGTGACAGACGTCCGGGTGCGGCGACCAGTCCCTTTCCCGCGGCCCACCCCTCCGGGCAGGCGCACTAGGGTGTCGCCATGCGCACCCACGTCGTGGACCACCCGCTCGTCACCCACAAGCTCACCACGCTGCGGGACCGGAGCACCGACTCCCCGACGTTCCGGGCGCTGACCGACGAGCTGGTCACCCTGCTGGCGTACGAGGCCACCCGCGACGTGCGGGTCTCGACCGTCGAGATCCAGACCCCCGTCTCCCCCGCCACCGGCGTCCGGCTCGACTCCCCGAAGCCGCTCGTGGTGCCGATCCTGCGCGCCGGCCTGGGCATGCTCGACGGGATGATGCGCCTGCTGCCGACCGCGGAGGTCGGCTTCCTGGGCATGGTGCGCAACGAGGAGACGCTCGAGGCGTCCACGTACGCCGAGCGGCTGCCCGACGACCTGTCGGGCCGCCAGTGCTACGTGCTCGACCCGATGCTGGCCACCGGCGGCACCCTGGCCGCCGCCATCCGCTTCCTCACCGACCGCGGCGCCGACCACATCACCGCGATCTGCCTGCTCGCCGCCCCCGAGGGCTGCGAGCGCCTGGCCGCCGACCTCGAGGGCCTCGACGTGCCGGTCACGGTCGTCACCGCGGCGATGGACGAGCGGCTCAACGAGAAGGGCTATATCGTGCCCGGGCTCGGCGACGCCGGCGACCGGCTGTACGGCGTGGCCGGCTGAGCCACGGCGCCGCGGGGGACGTCATACGGGCGGGACGTCCGTCCCTCCCGACCGTATGACGTCCCGTGGCGCAGCCGTGGCGCTCAGGCGCCCTTGCCGGTGACCGTCACGGGCACGTTGCCGCGGGTGGCCTTGGAGTAGGGGCACACCTGGTGGGCCGCCTCGACGAGCTCCTGGGCCCTCGCGTCGTCGACGCCGGGGATGGTCGCGGTGATGTCGACGGTGACGGCGAACGACTCGCCCTCGGGGCCGAAGCCGACCGCGATCTCCAGGGTCGAGTCCGCGGCGTCCACGCCGTGCTTCTTGGCGACCAGGCCCAGCGCGCCCTGGAAGCAGGCGCCGTAGCCGACCGCGAACAGCTGCTCGGGGTTGGTGCCGGTGCCGGGACCGCCGGTCTCCTTCGGCGCGGTCAGGGTCAAGTCGAGGATGCCGTCGTCGGACTTGGCGTGGCCCTGTCGGCCGCCCTTCACGGTGGCGCGGGCGGTGTAGACGATCTTCTCCGGTGTGTTGGTCATGGCTCCAGCCAACCCGGCCGCGCAGCGAGCTGTCTCACCCCCGTGGCGCCGGCGGTCGTGAGTTTCATCGGCCGGCCGACGGAGCTGGCGGCGGCCGTCAGAGCGCCTTGACGGCCGCGAGCAGCTTGGCCAGCGAGTCCTTGGCGTCACCGAAGAGCAGGGTGGTGCGGGGGTCGAAGAGCAGCTCGTTCTCGATGCCGGCGAAGCCCGGGCGCATCGAGCGCTTGAGGAAGACCACCTGCCGCGCCTGGTCGACGTCGAGGATCGGCATGCCGTAGATCGGCGCCGAGGGGGTGCTGCGGGCGGCCGGGTTGACCACGTCGTTGGCGCCCACGACCAGCACCACGTCGGTCTGCTTGAAGTCGCCGTTGATGTCGTCCATCTCGGCGAGCTGCTCGTAGGGCACCTGCGCCTCGGCGAGCAGCACGTTCATGTGGCCCGGCATCCGCCCGGCGACCGGGTGGATCGCGTAGTCGACCTTCGCCCCGCGGGCCAGCAGCACCTCGACGAGCTCGCGCAGGGTGTGCTGGGCCTGGGCCACGGCGAGCCCGTAGCCGGGCACCACGATGACCCGGTCGGCGTACGCCAGCAGGATCGCGACGTCCTCGGGTCCCGAGGAGCGCACCGGGCGGTCGGAGGCCTCGCCGGCGCCCAGGGTCGAGCCGCCGCGCAGCGCCCCGAAGAGGATGTTGGCCACCGACCGGCCCATCGCCCGCGCCATCAGCAGGGTCAGGAAGGTGCCGGCCGCGCCGACCAGGGTGCCGGCGACCAGCAGCACCACGCTGCCGAGCACGTAGCCGCCAGCGGCGACGGTCAGGCCGGTGAAGGCGTTGAGCAGCGAGATCACGATCGGCACGTCGGCCCCGCCGACCGGCAGCACCAGCAGCACGCCCAGTGCCAGGCCCACCAGCGCGAGCACGACGCCGAGCGCGAGGGACGCCTCGAGCACCACCAGCACCGAGAGTCCGACGCCGCCCAGCAGCGCGGCTGCGAACGCGACCGGGAGCCCGGGGAAGACCACCGGGCGCGAGGTCATCAGCTCCTGCAGCTTGGCGAAGGTGACCGCCGAGCCGGCGAAGGAGACCGAGCCGACCACGATCGTGAAGGCCGTCGCGACGAGGTCGAAGCCAGGGGTGCCCGCACCCATGTGCTGCAGCTCCAGCAGCGCCACCAGGGCCGCCGCGCCACCACCGACGCCGTTGAAGAGCGCCACCATCTGCGGCATCTGGGTCATCTGGACCCTGCGCGCGCCCACGACCCCGACCAGCGAGCCGAGCGCGATCGCGGCCAGCATCTGCGGCACGTGGTCGAGCTCGAGGTAGACGAACGGCACCGTCACCGCGACCACCGCGGCGCCCGCGCCGACGAGGTTGCCCAGCCGTGCGGTGCGCGGGCCGGAGAGCCCCTTGAGGGCCAGGACGAAGCAGACCGCGCAGCCCAGGTAGACCAGCTGCACCCAGGTCGGCATCACCGGTCGGACCGATCGGCGGGCGCGGGGCGCGGCTTGCGGCGGGAGAACATCTGCAACATGCGGTCGGTGACCACGAACCCGCCGACCATGTTGATGGCGGCCAGCACGATCGCGACCAGCCCGACGACCAGCGCAGGTGTGGAGTCGGTGGCGCCGGTGACGATCACCGCGCCGAGCAGGATGATCCCGTGGATCGCGTTGGCCCCCGACATCAGCGGCGTGTGCAGCGTCGAGGAGACCTTCGAGATCACCTCGGTGCCCACGAAGACGCTGAGCACGAAGATGGTCAGCCAGACCACGCCCTCGCTCACTGGACCTCCCCTTCCGCCGGGCCCTCGACGAGCACCCGGGTCGGCTCGTGCCGGATCACGCCGGCGTGGGTCACGCAGGCACCGGCCAGGATCTCGTCGTCGAGGTCGAGCACCAGCTCGCCCTCGGGCGCGAGCAGCGTGACCAGGTTGACGACGTTCTGGGCGTAGAGCCGCGAGGCCGGGCCGGGCATCTGGGCCGGCACGTTGCGCCCACCCCACACCTGGGCCTCCCCGATGCGCACGACCTCCCCGGCGACCACGCCCTCGACGTTGCCGCCCGAGTCGGCCGCGAGGTCGACCACGACCGAGCCGGGCCGCATCTGCTCGACCATCGCCCGCGTCACCAGCACCGGCGCGGTGCGCCCGGGCACGGCCGCGGTGGTGATCAGCCCGTCGGCGGCGGCGACGTACGGCGCCAGCAGGTCGCGCTGCAGCCGCGAGCGCTCCTCGCTCATCTCGCGGGCGTAGCCGCCGGCGCCCTCGAGGGTGGGCAGGTCGAGCTCGATGGCCTGCGCGCCCATCGAGCGGATCTCCTCGGCGGCGGCCGCGCGCACGTCGTACGCCTTGACGACCGCGCCGAGCCGCTTGGCGGTCGCGATCGCCTGGAGGCCCGCGACGCCGGCGCCGAGCACCACGACCTCGGCGGGCGGGACGGTGCCCGCGGCGGTCATGTTGAGGGGGAAGAAGCGGCGCAGCAGGCCGGCGCAGACGATCGCGCAGCGGTAGCCGGCGACCAGCGACTGCGACGACAGCGCGTCCATCGACTGGGCTCGCGAGATCCGCGGCACCAGCTCCATGGCCAGGCTGGTCACCGACAGGTCGCGCAGGTCGCGCACCAGGTCGGGCTCGAGCGCGGTCGGCAGGAACGAGACCGTCACGGCGCCGGCGGGCAGCCGCCGGGCCGCCTCGCGGGTCAGCGGCTGCACCGAGAGCACCAGCTCGGCATCGGGGAGCGGGTCGTCGACGACGCTCGCGCCCGCCTCGGCGTACGCCGCGTCGTCGGCCAGGGCGCCCAGCCCGGCGCCGGTCTCGACCAGCACCTGGTGGCCCAGCCCGGTCAGCTTGGCCACGAGCTCGGGCACCAGCGCCACCCGGGCCTCGGCCTCCCGCGTCTCGCGCACGACTGCGACTCTCACCCTGGTCAACCTAGGGGAGATCGCCGGCGACCGCGCGTCACTCGCCGGAGCCGACCTCGACGCGTTCGAGCACCTCGTGGCGGGGCCGGCGGCGGGCACCCTGCCCCAGGTGGGAGGCCACGAGCGCGACGCTGCCCGCTCGCCAGGTGGGCCCGCGGTAGCCGTCGAGCAGGCGCACCCAGTCGTCGACGTGCCCGGCGCGCCGCAGCCGGGCCACGGTCACGTGCGGGCGGAAGCGCTGGCCGTCGACCCGCGCGCCGCTGACCGCGCCGGCGGTGCGGCAGCCCACGGCGAGGCGTTCCAGCTCGTCGTGCGGCTCGGCGTCGACACCGGCCCACAGCACCCGCGCCGCGGCGGGGTCGGGGAACGCGCCGCCCCCGGCCACGCGGGCCTCGACCGGCGTACGCCGCGCGGCCGCGGAGCGCAGCCGCTCCGCCACCTCGTCGAGGCGCCACTCCTCGACGTCGCCGTAGAAGGCCAGGGTGACGTGCAGGTGCTCGGCCAGGCTCCACCGGAAGTCGGCGGCCCCGCGCCGCACCTCGAGGAACGCGTCGAGGTGCTCGACCGCCTCGGTCGGTGGCACCAGTGCAGCGAAGAGACGCACCCCGCCAACCTAGCCGCGACCCGGCCCGGATCTCCCGCCCACCCGGCCCGTTCTTCGCGTCGAGCCGGCGCAGATCTCCCACCGAGCCGGCCCGGACCTGCACGGGGAGGTTCGGGCCGGGTCGGTGCGAGGTCTGGGCCGGGTCAGCGCGAGATTCAGGCCGGGTCGGCGCGAAGTTCGGGCCGGGTCAGACGACGTGGGCGCCGAGGAGGGTGCCGATCAGGTAGGTGACGGCCATGGCGAAGAGGCCGCCGGCGACGTTGCGCAGCACCGCCCGGCCGGTGGGGCCGTAGCCCAGCTTGGCGCTGGCCCAGCCGGTGAGGGCCAGGGCCAGGGCGACCGTGCCCATGGTCACGCCCACGCGCAGGTCGGCGACGACGAGCAGGATGGTCAGCAGAGGCAGCAGCGCGCCGATGGTGAAGGCCAGCATCGAGGCGCCGGCCGCCGCCCAGGGGCTGGTCAGGTCGTCGGGGTCGATGCCGAGCTCGGCCTCGGCGTGGGCGCCCAGGGCGTCGTGCCCGGTCAGCTGCAGGGCGACCTGCAGCGCCAGGTCCTCGTCGAGCCCCTTGCCGACGTAGATGGCGGCGAGCTCGGCGAGCTCCTCCTCGGGCTCCTCCTCGAGCTCGCGGCGCTCCTTGTCGAGCAGCGCCTGCTCGGAGTCGCTCTGGGTGCTCACCGAGACGTACTCGCCCGCCCCCATGCTCATCGCCCCGGCGGCGACCGCGGCGACGCCGGCGACCAGGATCGCGTTGCGGTCGGTGGTCGCGCCCGCGACGCCGACGACCACGCCGGCGGTCGAGACGATCCCGTCGTTGGCGCCCAGCACCGCGGCGCGCAGCCAGTTGAGACGGTTGTTGATGCCGCTGCCGTGCGGCTCGTCGTCGTGACGGGCCACCTCGCCCGTGGACAGGTCGAGATCGGGGTCGAGCGCGGATCTCGTCTCGGGGGGGGGGGGGGG
>NZ_JBDYKJ010000028.1:0-53138 GCF_040012395.1 Nocardioides sp. 31GB23
CTCGGCGTCGCTCGAGCCTTCGGCCCTCGCTGCTCGACCAACGGGTGCTCGCGGCGTGTGGAGTGGTCACAGACGACGCTGCCAGGGGCTCAGTGCTTGTCGTTCGTGACCACTGCGGCGGCCGTCGTTGGTCGAGCAGTGACGAGCGTCAGCGAGGAACGTCGCCGAGACCGGGTGACGTGCCCGCGTGCCGTACGCCGTGTGCTCGCTGGGTCTCGGCGTCGCTCGAGCCTTCGGCCCTCGCTGCTCGACAACGGCCTGCCCTCGCTGCTCGACCTACGGGGGGCCACGTGGTGTCCACAGGGTGCGTCGAGCAGGTGGTCGTCCACAGGCTCGCGTCCGGTGGTCGTTGCGGCGGTGGAGGGCTTCCTAGGTTGCCTGCATGCGCAGTCGACGACCCAGCCCCGAGCACCAGGAAGCCGTGGCCCGCCGCCTGGCCCAGCTCAGCGCCGAGCTGGAGGCCGTGCGGCCGGCACCGGCCCCGCCGCTGCAGCAGGAGGAGCCCGAGCCGGACGCCGACGACGACTGGTGGGCGCCGCACACCCGCATCCGGCCGCTCGCCGGGCCGCCGGCGCCCCTGCCCGCACCGCCGGCCCCGCCCGCCCCGGCTGCTCCCGGCCCGGTCCCGGGGGTGGTCCCGGTGCCCGGGCGCCACGCCTCGCGCCGTGCGCGGCCACGACCCGAGCTGCTGGGCGTCGCCCACGACCTGGTGCCGCCCACCCTGCGCGGCCGGGCGCTGCTGTCGTCGGCGCACCTGGGCGTCGTCGCGCTGCTGGTCGCCGCCGGGCTGGCGGTGACGTCGTGGTGGGTGGTGCGCTCCGACCCCGAGCCGAGCGGTCCGCGGCTCGAGACCGTCGCCGAGGTGGAGACGCCGCTCGTCGACCTGGTGCCGCCCGAGCCGGCAGCCGCACCGGCAGCGGCCGGGGTCGTCGGCGCGGCCGGCGCCCCGGAGCCGGGGACCGAGGTGACCGTCGACGTGGCCGGCAAGGTCCGCCGGCCGGGCATCGCCGTGCTGCCGGCGGGCTCGCGGGTCGTCGACGCGCTCGAGGCCGCCGGCGGCGCCCGCCCCGGAGTCGACCTGGCGGGCCTCAACCTCGCGAGACTGCTGGTCGACGGCGAGCAGGTGCTCGTCGGGGTGCCCGGTGCCGCGGCCCCGGTGACGCCGGGGGGCACTCCTGTGCCACCGGGCTCCCCGGGCGCGGCCCTGGTCGACCTCAACACCGCCGACCAGGCCCTGCTCGAGACGCTGCCGCAGGTCGGTCCGGTGACCGCGGGGGCGATCCTGGCCTGGCGCACCGAGCACGGCGCCTTCTCCGCGGTCGAGGAGCTGCTCGAGGTCGACGGCATCGGGGACGCGACTCACAGACTTTAACCCTATAGACTGACGTTTGTGAAGACCTCTCCGAATAAGGCCGCTCTGCTGGTCCGCATCAGCGACGACCGCGAGGGCGATGCTGCCGGAGTGAACCGACAGGAGCGTGACGCTCGTGCCTTGGCTGAGCGCTTGGGGTGGACGGTCGGGCCGATCTTCACCGAGAACGACACATCCGCGTTCAAGCGCCGCATGGTCACGCTGCCGGACGGGAGTACGGGTCTGCGCGTCGTGCGACCACAGTTCCGGGCGCTGCTCGAGGCCATCCGAGTCGGACAGGTCGACGGGCTGGTGGCCTACCACCTCGACCGCGTGGCGCGTGACCCGCGAGACCTCGAGGACCTGATCGACGTCGTGGAGTCCGTACGCATCCCCGTGGAGACCGTGACCGGCTCGCTGCGGCTGTCGTCGGACTCCGAGATCACGATGGCCCGCATCGGCGTAGCCATCGCCAACCAGTCCAGCCGCGACACCTCACGACGCATCCGGCGCAAGCAGGAGGAGCTGGCCGAGCAGGGCCGCTACGGCGGGGGAGGAGCGCGCCGCTACGGCTATGACCGCGACGGGGTGACCCTGATCCCCGAGGAGGCCGAGGTGCTGCGCTACGCCGCCCAGCGTGTGCTCGAGGGGGCGAGCCTCACCGGGCTGTGTGTCGAGCTCGACCAGCAGGGGCACCGTCCTGTGAAGGCTGAGCGGTGGTCGTCCAAGACGCTCGGGGACCAGTTGCGATCAGCCCGTGTCGCTGGTCTGCGAGTCCACCGCGGCGAGGTCGTGGGGGAGGCCGAGTGGCCCGCGATCCTCGACCGGGAGACCTGGGAAGCGGTACAGGTGGCCCTCGACGGCCGGCGCGTGGAGGGCGCTCGCCGCGAGCTGTCGCACTGGCTAAGCGGACTCCTGTTTTGCGGCCTGTGTGGTCTGCCGCTGCCCGCCAACTTCGTGCGCGAGGGGATGCACCGCTACTGGTGCCACAGCGGGCGAAGCAAGGGCGGGTGCGGGAAGATCGCCATTCACGGGCCGGGCGCCGAGCAGGAGGCCGAGCGTCAGGTGGTCGCCTACCTCTCGCGCCCTGACGTGGCCGACCGGCTGAGCGAGGTCACCAGCCGCCGCGGTGCCGAGCGTGCGCGCGCCGACCTGGCCGAGGACGAGGCCCAGCTACGGGAGCTGTCGCGCATGTGGGCGGAGAAGGCCATCACGCTCGACGAGTACGCCGAGGCGCGCCGGATCATTCAGGCGCGGATCGAAGGCGCCAAGGCGGTGCAGCTCGCGCAGGTCCCAGAGGCCGCTAGGCGCGTGCTGCTAGCCGGGGACCCCGGCGCGGCATGGATGGCTCAGGAGCCACGAGCGAAGCGCGACACGGCGCGCGTGCTGCTGGGCTCGCTCGGATACAAGGGGTGGGCCGTGGGTCCGCACGACAAGAGCAAGGCGCGCAGGTTCGACGCCTCGCGCATGGCACTGGCAGACCTGGGGGAGAAGTGACCGACTTCGACATCGCGGCTGTGCTGCGTGACCGCGCGCAACGCGACGAGCTACTGCTGACTTGGTACAAGTCCAACCCGGCTGCCGTGCGAGGAGCCTTGCTGGCCGAGTATCGGTGCAGGGCCAGGGGATGCCTCCTGGCCCGTTTCTGGCGCATGCGGGAGGTAGTCGGCTACTACCAGCCGGCCTACAAGCTCAGTCGCGCGAAAAACGAGGCCGAGACGGTGCCCGAGGCGCGCGCTAAGCGGACCACGGACGGAGACCGCCACTGGGCCGAGGCTGCGCATGTGTTGGATGACCTGCGCGGCTGGGGGAGTCAGGCTGCACTGCACATGCAGTGCGATCACTTCCGTGAGGCGGTCAAGGCCGTAGACCTGTTGGCGCAGGTTGACGCAGCGACACCGGGCAAGCCAGTCAGAGTGTCGCTTCCGTCGGTTTGACGGTCGCTTCTGGTAGATTCATCTTTGTAGGTAGATCGCCCGCGATGGATATCGCGAACTGAGGCTAGACGCAGGGCCGCTCAGGAACCGAAAGGTTCCGCATGCCCGCGACACTCATCACCCCGACTCGTCGGTGGCTTTCTCAGGCTGAGGCCGCCGAGTATCTCGGCGTCACCGATCGTACGGTCCACAACTACATCGCCCGCGGCATTCTCCCCGGCCACCGCATTCGCTCCTCGCGTCTGGTGCGGATCGACCGAGGAGACCTAGACGCACTCCTCGAGCGCGTGGCGGTGCACGAGTGAAGCCCCGGACGCTCGATGCGGTCCCCGACCTGCCCGACGAGCTGACGCTGCGCCGCCTCCTGGCGATGCTGAGCACGCCCACCGAGAGCGGTGGTGCACGTGGCGCAGCCTAGAAAGCGAGAAGGCCGCCCCACCTCGCCCAAGGTGGAAACGGCCAGTGTCTCGGATGGCGACCTCAACGACACGAGCATACGCCCTCGGTGTCGACACTGCGGGCACATCGTCTGGCACCCGGTCAGCATCGTCACCGGCCTGGGTCGCGACTGCCGCCGTGCCATCGAGCGTGCCGCCCGGCAGGTGGTCGCATGAGCCGCCCCCGCTTCGAGGTCGTCTACGTCAACCGCAACATGGCGGTAGTCCGGGGCTACGGCTCGCGCGAGGCGCTGATCGAGCTGGGCGGTAAGCCTGTCTGGTCGATGCTCAGTCATGGATGGGTCACCACCCCTCGCCGGGCCTCTGACCTGATCGCTCGTCTGGAGGCCCGCGGCGCTGTCGTGAACGTCTCCGAGGACGACCCGCTGCCCGCTGCTCGAGGGGTCCTGTTTTGAGGCGCCGCGAGTGGGCGCGCCAGCTGATGCAGCGTGCGCCGGACGGCCCGCGCTACGGCACTCCTGAGTGGGAGGCGCTGCCGGACGGTCCCGAGAAGGTCGCTGCCGTCGTGCGAGCGGCTGAGTGCTGGTTCATCGACGGTGAGCAGACTCCGCTGCGGCTGCACCGCGAGATCAACGATCTACGAGCCGCCTACCTCGCAGGGGAAACAGACGGGTTCCACGCCCGCCGCGACGCCTGGCGCAACGGCTGGAGTCGCCCCGAGCTGCTGGCGGCCGAGATCGAGGCCGAGTGGCGCGAGTGGGTCGGGGGTGTCGCGTGAGCAAGCGATCCGTCTACGACTGGCGCCGCGCCGTCTTCCGCTCGGAGATCAGCCCGAACGTGCGGCTGCTGCTGATCTACATGTCCGACCACATGCAGGAGCGGAACAGGCACGTCAGCATCCCGCGCGTGAAGATGGCTGCCGCTCTGGGCTGGGCTGAGCAGCGTGTCTCGCAGCGCCTCAAGGAAGCCGTGGACGCGGGGTTCCTGAGCAGCGTCGAGCCCGGCTATCGAGGGCACACCGCCGTCTATCAGGGCCTGTTCCCCGACGTGCTCGAGGCCGAAAGGGTCCGTGAAAACAGGTCGCTTTCTCAGCCTCGGAAACACGGTCGCTATGTCCGGGGAATGCGACCGCAAAACACGGACACCAACACAACAGCGGACCCGCTTTCACGGGGAGACCACCGCGAAAAGCGCAGCAACGACGAGGAGGTGCCGACCCCGGTCGGTGCCGAAGTGACGGCCACTTGGTGGGAGCGCGAGCCGCCCACCGAAGACGGGTACTCCGAGACCGACCAGAGGGAAAGCGCATGACCGCGACCGTCATCGACCTAACCAGCCGACTGCGCGAGCAGGCACCCACCTGTCAGTGCCGCGAGGGCTTCACCTGCTACCCGCATCGCGTTGCCGACCTGGCTGAGCACCTGCGCGAGCGAGACACCCACCTCGACGAGGAGCTGCTCATCTCCACCAGCGCCGTTCGCCGGCTGCTGGCTGAGGCGGTCGAGGTGCTCGACGGCATCACCACCGATTGCCACATCAAGGACTACCGGAGGGCGGCGCAGTGACGACCACCGATCCCGAGCGCACCGCCTGGCTGGCACTCCACCACCAGCTCGACGTGCTGGCTCAGGCCGGGCGACCCACGCCCTGCCAGGTCGACCCCGACCCGTTCACCAGCGACGAGCGCGCAGAGCGTCAGGAGGCCGCTCTCGCGTGCCAGCCCTGCCCGGCGCGGGGCCTGTGCCTCGACTACGCCAACGCCAGCGCCGAGAGCTGGCACGTCTGGGGCGGCATCGACCGCGCCCCTCGCTCACACACCAGAAAGGCGAGCAAGTGATCGACCTGCCGAACGTCCAGACCATCCCGCGCTCGACGCGCACCTGCCCCGACTGCGAGGCCACCCCGGCTGGTTGTCGCGGGGTGCGTGCGCTGCGAGGCACCTACTGCTGCCAGCGCTGCGACCACCGCGGCGGAGACCACGACCAGGAGAAGCGATGAGCACCAAGAACAAGACCAGGCCGATCGAGCGTCTGCACTTCGTCGACGGCGTGCGCGTGAGGTTCCGCTACACCCGCGTAGCCGGCGCTCGCTACCTCTGCGACGAGCACGGCGCACTGACCGGGGCGACCTGCCCCCACGCGCTCGCTACCTCGCTGCTGCTCGCCGAAGACCTGCTCGGCGTCAGCGCCACCATGCCCGCCCCCGACCACGCCGTCCCGGCCTAGGAGCACCGATGGATACCCAAGTGACCGTCTGCTCGTGCGATGAAGCCCAGCTCACGCGCGACGCCATCAAGGGCCGCAAGCCCGCTGCCTGTCCGCTGCACCGTCCCGAGGTGCCGCACGGCGCGGCCCTCGCCCTGAACAGCCCCCAGCTCGCCGCCAACATCGCGCACGCGCTGGGCGGAACCGTCACCGACAACACCGAGGAGAACTTCTGATGGACATCACCATGACCCTGCTCTACGTCTCGCAGCTCGAGGCCCTGGGCGTCGCCGTCCCCGAGCAGACCCAGACCGCACGCGCCGTCTACGAGGCTGCTGGTCAGGCTGCTGAGGCATCGCCCAGCGACGACCTGCGCGCCGCGATGATGGCCGGGGAGCTGACTCCCGCCAACGCCGCTGACCGGCTGCGAGAGGCTGCGCTGGCTGAGTCCGCACGCAGCACCGTGCAGACCCTCGCCCGTGACCTGCACCTGCCCATCAACAGGACCATGCTGGTCGGGCTGGAGGCCGAGGCCACGCGCATCCACGCCGACCTCGCCGCACTGTTCGCCCCCGCTGCTGCCGAGGTGATGGAGTCGGCCCGCCACTTCGGAGCTGACGTCACCGGAGACCAGGCCATCGCTGGTGGTCCCAAGGTCGTCAAGCTGTACCAGTCGCTGAGCGACAACACTGCGCTGCTGGCTGCGGTGTCTCGTGCGTACCAGGGTCTGCTCGAGAACGTCACCCGCAACCTGACCACGGCCGGCGCGCTCGTGAGCCTGTACGTGGAGGACCAGCCCGACCTCGACCTCGAGCACGCCCGCCAGCTGTTCGCCGAGCCGCAGAGGTGGATGGAGCTGGCTGCGGCTGGCTACACCCTCACGCTCAACACCCACGACCAGGCACGAGCGCTCACCCAGAAGCACGCCGCACGCGTGGCCGACGAGGAGAAGGCAGCCCGCGACTCCCGACGCAGCGGCCAGCGCTTCGCTGGTCGTCTGGGGGCGATGGCATGAGCGCCGCGTATCTCACCAGACGCATACGACCCGACGACGAGGCCACCGGGGTGGGGCTGACCGACCCGCCTAGGAGACCGCGGTGGAGGTGTCTCGCAGTCCGAGCCCCTGAGTTTTGTGTGACACCGGGTCACGGTAACTCTGCGGTATCTCATGGGACGGGTATCGAGGCGGTGGGCATCCGATGAGCACGACACCCACACAGACCCCGGCCGCGTACCTCTACGGCTTGCCCGAGCCGATCCAGGAGCAGCTCGCTCGGATCGCCCGCGAGGCCGCTGGCATGGACGCATCCGAGAAGGGCTACGCGGCGGCGCTGTTCGCCACCGTGGCCGAGCACTTCGCCACCGGCAACGGCGCAGATGACGCCGTGCCTGGCGCACACATGGTCAGCGCGCTCGGCGTGCTGCTGCGGATGGCCCACAACGAAGCAACCAGGACGGAGGTGGCCTGATGGCTACCAGGAACGAGCGGGTGGTCCTCAGCCTCGAGGACAACTTCACCACCCCGATGGCGCGCGCGGCTGCGGCCACTGCTGCGCTGAACAAGAGTCTCAAGGACGTCGACGGCACGGCGGTCGACTCCACCAAGTCCACCAAGACTCTGGGCAATGAGACTGAGGCGGCAGGCAAGAAGACCGAGGGTGCGACCAAGCGCACCAAGGAGTACACCCTCGAGCTCGCCCTGGCTGACGAGAAGTCAGCCCGTCTCAAGAAGTCCCTGCGCGACCAGGCGAAGGCTCAGCTCGACGCCGCGGACGGCGCCGCGGTCTTCACCAAGGAGATCGGCGGCAACGGCCGGGAGATTGACCGCCTGAGTGGTCGACTCGGCATCCTGCGCGACGCTGCCCTGACGCTCGGCCCTGCACTGGTGCCGCTCGGTGGTGCGGCCGTGACTGGTGTCGCTGGCCTGGCCGCCCAGTTCGGCGCCCTTGCTGGTGGTGTCGGTGTCGCTGTCGCGGCGCTCAACGGCGTCGGGGAGGCCGTGGAGGCGGTCAACGAGTACCAGCTCGATCCCACGCGGGAGAACCTGATCAAGGTTCAGGAGGAGTTCCAGAAGATCGGCCCCGCGGCTAGCGAGTTCGTGGTCTTCCTCCAGAGCATCGAGCCTCAGCTGCGCGGCCTCCAGATGACTGCCCGTGAGGGATTCCTGCCCGGCCTCCAGACCGGGATCGAGGAGTTCATCGAGCGGGGTGGGCAGCTCAACAACATTGTGGGAGACCTGTCCCTGGCGCTGGGTGACCTGTCGCAGTCCGCGGGTGAGGCGCTGGGCGGGGAGCGGTTCGACAAGTTCTTCGGCTACCTCGACGCCGAGGCAGGCCCGCTGCTGATGAACCTGGGCCGGTCCATCGGCTACGTGACCGAGGCACTGGGCAACCTGATGGTCGGCATGTCGCCGGCCTCTACCGACTTCTCGGTGGGTATGGAGCGCATGGCCCGTTCCTTCGCTGAGTGGTCGCGCTCGCTGGACTCCAACCAGGGCTTTCAGGACTTCGTGGCCTACCTGCGCAGCTCCGGCCCGCAGGTGATCGACTTCCTGGGCTCACTTACCGAGATGATGGCCGCGGTTGTGCAGGCGGCGGCCCCGGTCGGCTCTGCTCTGCTGCCGGTCCTGACCCAGCTTGCCGACGTGCTCGGCATGATCGCCTCCAGCCCCATCGGCACCCCGCTGCTGACCGCAGCCGCCGCGATGGTCACCCTCAACCGGGCCACCAGCCTGACGAGCCGTTCCATGCAGATGCTCGGGGTCTCCACCGACATGACCGCTGCCTCGATGGGCCGGGCTGCCGCTAAGGCCGGCGTCTGGGCGCTGGCCGCTCAGGGCATCGCGGAGATCGTCAACGGGCTCGGGGACCTCGACCGGCACATCGACGCCAGCACCGCGAGTCTCGAGACGTTCAACGACGTTCAGAATGCCCTGGCGAACTCGAACCTGGGCAAGTACGCCGACCAGCTCGGGATCGACATGCAGCGGCTCACCGCGGACCTGGCCGAGAACGGTCGTCAGGGCGAGTACGTGCAGGAGACCCTGGCCCGGCTGGGTGACGAGGGTGGGGCATTCTCCACGCTCATCGACTCGGCCGGCATTGGTCAGGAGGTGCTGGGTACGTTCGGCATCTCGCTGGGCAAGCAGGCCGACGAGGCGAACAAGGCAGGCACGGCACTGAGCAACCTGGCCGACCGCTACGACGAGGGTGGGCGACAGGCTGCGGGGTCCGCTGACGACGCCGAGGACGCCGCCCAGGCGCACGCCGAGCTGGCCGGGGACGTGGACACCGCTGGCGCCTCCCTGAGCCGCCTACAGGGCCGTTTGCAGAAGGCCCGCGCCGAGCTCAAGGAGTCCCGTGGTGCTGCCCGCGACGTGGCTCAGACGTTCGTCAACCTCGGGGACTCGCTGAACAACGCCGAGGTCTCGCTGGGGGACTGGATCGCAGAGCTGGAGCGCAACGCCAAGGCTCTCCAGAACTTCCAGCGGAACGCCCAGCAGGCAGCCAAGCGCGGCCTCGACGACGGGCTGATCAAGTCCCTGCGCAGCGCCGGGCAGGAGGGCGCACTGCGGATGAAGCAGCTCGCCAACGCCACCGACTCCGAGATCGACCGCGCGAACGGCGCGTGGCGTCGCGGAGAGGGCGCCGTCAAGGACTTCACCAAGACAGTCGGGGGAGTGCCTGACAGCAAGATGACCAAGCTCGAGGCCCGCGTCGATGAGGCGATGGCCGACCTCGCCCGCCTCGAGGCACGCCTGCGCGGCATCCCCGACGAGCAGGTCAATGTCTGGGTGACCACCCGCAAGGCCGGGGGCTCACCGGGCTTCGGCCCCGTGGAGGGCTTCGCCGCGGGTGGCGCCGTCCCCACCGACCGCCCCGCAGCACTTCCCGCCGCCTTCACCACGACAGGAGCCTGACCCATGACCATGATCGGATTCGCCACCTACGGCGACCACGCGGAGTTCATCACCGACACCGCCAACTACACCAAGTACGTGGAGTCGCTTGGCACCACGACCAAGCACATCACCATCAACCACATCGACGCCGCCTGCCTGACTCAGGGCGATGGCCACTTTGGTGACCTCGCCATGAGCGCGCTCTTGCAGGTCGCGGGCCAGGTGGTCGGGTTCGACGAGCTGACGCTTCACGCACCCAAGTGGCTCGACGAGATGCACGTCGACGCCGAGCGGCCCGAGAACTGCCTGGTCTTCCTGATCGGGTACTCCGAGGAGGCCGGCGAGTTCGTCGCCTACGTCTACGCCAGCGAGCAGGGCTTCAAGCGCGTGAAGGTGTCGCGCTGGATCTTCCCCGCCCCGTGGAACTTGCAGCCCTCCGGGATCGAGCTGCGCCGCACTCGCCGCTACATCGACCAGGCCGAGCAGAGCCGCGTCGACCTGTGGCCGCAGGTGGAGGCGTCATGGACAAAGCGCCCCAAGATGACCGCCCCCGCGTCGGTCGAGGAGTGGGTCGAGTTGGCCAAGTCGGTGCGAGAGCAGCGCTGCCTCGACGACTTCGCGCAGATCATCGTCCACGGCAAGGTCGTCCACACCCGCCTCGAGCGGGGGACCGTCGCCAGCAGCGTTGTTCACGACTTCGGGTCCGACGACACTGCGCTGCTCAAGATGCTGCGCGGCACCCGCCACCCGTTCGGCCAGATGCAGGCGTGCTGGTGCGGCTCGGGGGAGACCTACCGCGACTGTCACCTGCGCTGGGCCTGGGACCAGCCTTGCGGTTGCCACAAGGGCGAGAAGCTGTTCAAGGATTGCCACATGGTGCCGCCGAGCGCCGAGATTGGAGTCATCGCCGGCCTTTAACTTTGTGGTCCGTTCGGCCCATCTCCGCCGCCCGGCTGACCTAGCGTGTACGACATGACCGAAAAGACGCGAAAGAATCTCGGGATGCTTGTCCTTTCGGTCCCGATCATCGCGCTAGGACTGCTCATCACCCAGGCATCTGGACCAATCGGGAGTTTGGTCGTTCTGTTCGCTGGCGTCGTCGCACTCGTGTCGATTCTCGAGATCGGCCTCGAGCTATTGAGGAGCGGCGACTAGCCGCAGACACACCACCGCCCCCGACCGCTAGCTTCGGTCGGGGGCGGTGGTGTTTGTGCGGGGTTACCGCCAGAGGGATGGCAAGAGTTCAAGCAGCATGTCATCTCGCCCCTCGGTGTAGGCGTCCATCTCTATGGCCATGCGCTGGCGCTTGGTCAGGACGTGGGGCGTGGCGTCCCAGAGATGTTTGAGGAACTGGCGCATGAGGTCTCCCTAATTGGGGGCTCTGGCTAGACCGTCGAATCGGTCAGCCTCTATGCGTCATAACGTCGAGCATAGCGGGAGGGAGTCCGCCGTCCACCTTCACATACCGCGCCTCCGCAACCGCGGCGAGCAGGGCGCGGGCGAACGCCTCCGTGTCGTCCAGGCTGACCCCTTCGTCGGGCGGGCCCTCCATGTAGAACACCCCGACCTCGCCGCTGATCGTGCCGGACGACAGGTAGAACGAATGGCCGGCCACCGAGTGCTCAGAGCCCTGGTGCCAGTCGTCGCCGCTGTCGGGGAAGCCGGTGTGCTCGGTGCACCAGGCGGGGCAGGTGGTGGTCGTCATGGTGCTCACAGGGCACGCTCCCGGCGGATGCGCTCAGCCGCGCGGACCAGGGCCAGGCCCAGCTCGTGCGCGTCGGCCTCGCTCAGCTCGTGGTCCGGGGCGTTGTCGTCGGCGTCGACCATGACGGTCGGGGCGTCCATCCCGGTGTCCTCGTGCTCGACCTGCGCGACGACCACGGCGATGCCGCCGATGACGGGGTACTCGGCAGGGGAGTGCTGACGGATCTTGCGGCCCGTCACGGTCAGGGTCTCCCAAGCCTGGTAGATCTCCGTGTGGCCGGCGCACCAGCTCGGGCAGATCGATTCGGTGTGGCGGGTGGTCATGGTCGTGGTGGTGGTCATGTTGAGACTCCTGATGTTCGAAAGGTAGTTTTATGAGTGTCGGGGAGGCCACCCTCGCCCAGCTCGCACCCCTCGTGACCGTGTGAGCCTCGCGCGGTCCGCCGACACCGCCGGGCCCCCCGAGCCCGCCGAACTCGCCGAACCCGCACGGGCCACCGCCGACCTCCGGATGACGCTGGTGGGCGCGGCCGCGTGGACGGGCGGGCTGGTCGGCGCCCTCGCCCCCGCCGCGTGGCTCGCGGCGGTCGCCGCCTGCGGTGGCCTGGGGGTGGTGGCGCTGCGGGCCCGGGGGCGGCGGGGCACGGCGCTCACCGGCGCGCTGCTGCTGCTCGTCCTGCTCGCGGTGGGGTTGAGCACCTCGCTGCGCCACGACCAGGTGGGCGGTGGGCCGCTGGCCGACCTCGTCGAGCAGCGGGCCGTGGTGCGGGTGCTGGCCACGGTCACCGCCGACCCCCGCCCGCTCCAGGGCCCGTACGCCGACGGCGTGTGGCTGCGGGTCACCGTGCGCGAGGTCGAGGGCCGGGGCAGCGCCCACACGCTGCGCGCGCCGGTGCTCGTGCTGGCGCCCCCGGAGTGGGCCGGCGCGGCCCTGGGCTCCACCGTGGTGGCCGAGGGCCGCCTGGGCCCCGCCGACGGCGACGACCTGGCCGCCGTCCTCGACGCCACCGGCACCCCGCAGGTGCGCGACCCGCCCGACCTGTGGTGGCGCGGTGCCGGAGCGGTGCGCGAGTCGCTGCGCGACTCGGTCGCGCACCGGCCCGCCCCCGAGCGGGTGCTGGTGCCCGCGCTGGTCGACGGCGACGACGTGGGGCTGGACCCCGCGGTGGCCGACGACTTCCGGGCCACCGGGCTGACCCATCTCCTCGCCGTCAGCGGCACCAACCTGACCCTCGTGGTGGGCAGCCTGCTGTGGTTGGCACGGGGCGCCGGCGTGCGGGGCCGGTGGCTGCTCCTGGTGGGCGCGGGCGGCATCGTCGGGTTCGTGCTGCTGGCCCGCACCGAGCCCAGCGTGCTGCGCGCCGCGGTGATGGGGTCGGTGGCGCTGGTCGCCCTGGGCACCGACGGGGCTCGACGCGGGCCCCGCACCCTCGGCGTCGCGGTGACCGGCCTGCTGCTCGTCCAGCCCGGGCTGGCGGTCTCGGTCGGCTTCGCCCTCTCGGTGCTGGCCACCGCCGGCATCATGCTGCTGGCACCGGGCTGGCGCGACGCGCTGGCCCGCTGGATGCCCCGCTGGCTGGCCGAGGCGGTGGCGGTGCCCGCGGCCGCGCAGCTGGCCTGCACCCCGGTCGTGGCGGGCATCTCGGGCCAGGTCAGCCTCGTCGCGGTCGCGGCCAACCTGCTGGCCGCCCCCGTGGTGGGCCCCGCCACCGTGGTCGGGCTGGCCGGGGGACTGGTGGGCCTGCTCGCGCCACCCGTGGGCCGGCTGCTGGGCACCGTGGCCACCTGGTGCGTGGGCTGGATCGTGGCGGTGGCCGAGCGCGGGGCCGGCCTGCCCGCGGCCGCGGTCGACTGGGGCACCGGCGTCGTCTCCCTGGCGGTGCTCACCGCGCTGAGCCTGCTGCTGGCGGTGCTGGCGCCGCGGCTGCTGGCGCGCCCGCTGCCGACGATCCTGCTGTGCGTGGTGACCGGTGTGGTCGTGGTGGTGCGGCCGGCGGCGGCCTTCGCGCCGTCGGGCTGGCTGGTGGTGGTCTGTGACGTGGGCCAGGGCGACGCGGTGGTGCTGCGCGCCGGCGCGGCCAGTGCCGTGGTCGTCGACGTCGGCCCCGACCCGGTCGCGGTCGACACCTGCCTCTCCGACCTGGGTGTCGAGCACGTGCCCCTCGTGGTGCTGACCCACTTCCACGCCGACCACGTCGACGGCCTCGCCGGGGTGCTCGAGGGCCGTCAGGTCGACCGCGTCGTCACCAGCCCCCTGCTCGACCCGCCCGACGCGGTGGCGGCGGTCGGCGAGCTGGCCGGTGCCGCGGGCGCGGAGGTCGGAGTGGCGTCGTACGCCGCCACCGAGCGCGTGGGGGAGGTGGCCCTGCAGTCCCTCGCCCCCGTCGACAGCACCCCGCGCGGCGGGCCCGGTGACGGCAGCACCGCCAACGACCAGAGCGTGGTGCTGCTCGCCGAGGTCGGCGGGGTGCGGGTGCTGCTGCCCGGCGACCTCGAACCGCCCGGGCAGGCGGCACTGGCCCGGGCGCTGCCCGACCTGGCGGTCGACGTGCTCAAGGTGCCCCACCACGGCAGCCGGCACCAGGACCTCGACCTGCTCACCGGGCTGGGCGCCGAGCTGGCGCTGGTGCCGGTCGGCGCCGACAACGACTACGGGCACCCCGACGCCGGTCTGCTCACGGCCCTCGAGGCCGCCGGGGCGCGGGTGCTGCGCACCGACACCGACGGCCCGCTCGCAGTGGTGCTGCGCGACGGCGAGGCGGTGGGGCTCGCCCGCGACTGAGCCGCCCGTGCCCCGGGCAGCGGTGTCGGCGGGCTGTGGCAGGCTTGCGCGCACCATGCCAGCCGCCCGCTCCGCCCCCCGCGCCCCCTCCGCCGCCGACGTGCTGGGCCGCGTCACCCTCGTGACCGGCAAGGAGGAGTTCTTCGGCGAGCGCACCGTCGGCGCCGTGCGCAGCGCCGTGCGCGCCCACGACGCCGAGGCCGAGCTCTCCGAGGCCGCGGCCGCCGAGCTGAGCCTGGCCACCCTCCGCGAGATGTCGGCGCCGTCGCTGTTCTCCAGCACCCGCTGCGTGGTGGTGCGCAAGCTCGAGGACCTGCCCGAGGAGTCGGTGGCCGGCCTGCTGGGCTACTGCGCGGCCCCGGCCGAGGACGTCGCGCTGGTGCTCGTGCACAGCGGCGGGCAGAAGGGCAGCGGCGTGCTCACCAAGCTGCGCAAGCTGGGCCCGGTCACCGAGGTCAAGTCCGCCGAGCTCAAGGCCTCCGAGTACCCCTCGTTCGTCATCAACGAGGCTCGCAGCCTGGGCGCGCGGATGGACCAGCAGGCCGCCACCACACTGGTCCAGGCCGTGGGGCAGGACCTGCGCTCGCTCTCGGCCGCCGCCCACCAGCTGACCAACGACTTCCCCGGCGAGACGCTCACCGAGGAGCGGGTCAAGCGCTACTTCGGCGGCCGGGCCGAGGCCAAGTCCTTCGCGGTCGCCGACGCCGCCTTCTCGGGGCGGCGCCTCGAGGCCCTCGAGGAGCTGCGCTGGGCGCTCGACGGCGGCACTCCCGCGGTGCTCATCACCTCCGCCTTCGCCGGCGGGGTGCGCGGGCTGGCGCGCTTCAAGGGCGCCCGCTCGCGCAGCGAGCCCGACCTGGCCCGCGAGATCGGCGTCCCGCCGTGGAAGGTCCGCTCGGTGCGCGACCAGGCCCGGGGCTGGTCCAGCGCGGCGCTGGGCGAGGCGGTGCGCGCGGTGGCCCGCGCCGACGCGGACATCAAGGGCGCCGCGAGCGACGCGTCGTACACCCTCGAGCGCCTCGTGCTCACCGTCACCGAGCTGCGCGAGCGCTGACCCGGCCCGGATGTCGCGCTGACCCGTCCCGGATCTCGCGCCGACCCGGCCCGGATCGACGGGTCCGGAAATGCCGACGACCCGCCCGACGAGGTCGGGCGGGTCGGCTCAGGACCAGACGGTCTCCGCGCTGGGCGGAGACGCGGAATCAGAGAGCAGCGGCCTTCTTGGCGATCGCGGACTTGCGGTTCGCGGCCTGGTTCTTGTGGATGACGCCCTTGGAGGCAGCCTTGTCGAGCTTCTTGGCGGCGTCGCGACCGGCGACCAGCGCGGTCTCCTTGTCGCCGGCGTCGGCGGCAGCGCGGAACTTGCGCACAGCGGACTTGAGGTTCGTCTTGACCGCCTTGTTGCGCTCGTGACGCTTCTCGTTCTGCTTGTTGCGCTTGATCTGGGACTTGATGTTCGCCACGGGCAATGCCTTTGCTGGTGTTGAGAACGAATGGTCTGGTGCTGAGTCGGGGCGCGGAGGGGCACACAGGCGCCACACACGCGACATCGGAGATTATCAGCGGCGCACGAGCCCGCCCAAATCCTCCGACCCCGTCGCGGTGCCGACGCGGGGTGCCGGGCCGGGCCACCACCCGCGCCGCTGGCCGAGCCACGCCCAGCATGCCTCACCCTGGCGGCGCTGGGCCAGCCGCAGGTACGGCGACCAGGCGGGCGAGCGGCCCTGCGCCGAGGCCAGGAAGTACGCCGCTGTCGCGGCCAGCACCGTGTCGACGCGCTCGGCCGGGGCGGTGGCGAGCAGCGGGGTGCGCCGCAGCACCGCCTCGACGTCCACGCCGTCGGAGCGCGGCCCGACCAGGGCCCACAGGCTGTCGAGCCACGGGGCGCCCAGGGCCGGCCACGCCCACCCGCACAGCAGCACCCGGCCGTCGTCGGCCAGCAGCAGGTTGTCGTCGGTGACGTCGCCGTGCACCAGGGCCCCGCCGGCCACGGCAGCGGGGAGCTCGCGGGCCAGCGCCTCGGCCTCGCGCACGTGGGCCGGGTCGAGGTCGGGCCGCGTCGAGGCGACCTCGGCCCAGCGGCCCGGCCAGTCGGCGAGGTCCTCCGCGACGTCGGTCAGGTCGACGCCGGCGGCGGCGGGGGAGACGGCCAGGTCGGCCAGCGTGGCGAGCACCGCAGCGAGGTCGTCGTCGTGCCAGGGGCGCGCCGGCGCGCGGGCGGCCACGGCCTCGAGGCCCACCACCACCCAGTCGTCGGCCCGGTGGCGCCGTCCCGGCTCGGTGCCGTGGCTCCACGACAGTCGCGGCGCCGGCAGCGAGCCCGCGTCGAGCGCGGCCAGCGAGGCAGCCTCGGCGGCGTACGTCAGGGCGGAGGAGCGCTGGGCGGTCACCGACGCCGCCTTCACGTAGTGCCGCGAGCCGTCGGCGCCGTGCAGCACCGAGGCGAAGCCGGGCGTGTAGCCGCCGGTCACCGAGCGGGCCTCGACCACGGCGGTGCCGCAGCGCTGCTCGACGAGTCGGCGCACGTGCGGCGGCAGGTGCACCCACTCCAGGCGGCGCGCGGTCAGCCCGTGGGGCAGGTCCTCCAGCGGCGGGTGCACCGGCCCATCGTGCGCCAGTGCGCGCCCCCGCGGTGCCGCGACACCCCGGGAGGCGCCAGGAGGACGGCGCGACCTCACCCGCCGGGACCTTCCGCGGGCGACGCGCACGCGGGAGCGTGGGCCGCATGACCACCGTCGCGGAGCTGATGATCGAGGCCGTCGCCGACCACGGCACCACCGAGGTCTGGGGTGTCGTGGGCGACGCCCTCAACCCCGTGACCGACGCCATCCGCCGCGAGGAGCGGCTGCGCTGGATGGGCGTGCGCCACGAGGAGGTCGCCGCCTTCGCCGCGGGCGCCCAGGCCCAGCTGACCGGTCGGCTGGGGGTCTGCATGGGCACCGTCGGGCCGGGCGCGATCCACCTGCTCAACGGCCTGTACGACGCCAAGAAGTCGCACGCGCCGGTGCTGGCGATCTGCGGGCAGGTGCCCCGGGCCGAGATCGGCAGCGACTTCTTCCAGGAGGTCGACAACGACGTCCTCTTCGCCGACGTGTCGGTCTTCACCGCCACCGTCACCGACCCCTCGCAGCTGCCCACCCTGCTCGAGCAGGCCGGCAACGCCGCGCTGCAGCAGGGCGGGGTCGCGGTGCTGACGGTCCCCGGCGACGTCGGCGAGCTCGAGGTCGCCAAGGACACCGCCGTGCCGCGCTTCGTCGCCGATCTCGCCACCGCCGCCCCGACGCCCGACTCGGTGCGCGCCGCCGCCGACGCGGTCGCCGCGGCCGAGCGGGTCACGCTGCTGGTCGGCCAGGGCGCGGCCGGTGCCCGCGACGAGGTGCTCGAGCTGGCCGAGCGGCTGGCCGCGCCGATGGTGGTGGCCCTGAAGGGCAAGGAGGCCTTCGACCACGACAACCCCTACGAGGTCGGGCAGTCCGGCCTGCTCGGCAACCCCGCGGCCACGCTGGCCCTCGAGACCTGCGACCTGCTGCTGATGGTCGGCACCGACTTCCCCTACAAGGAGTTCTACCCCTCGGGGCCCACCGTGGTGCAGGTCGACCGCGACGGCACCCACATCGGGCGGCGGCACCCGGTCGACCACGCCGTGGTCGGCGACGCCGGGCTCGCGGTCGGCGCGCTGCTGCCGCACCTGGAGCGCCGCGAGGACCGGGGCCACCTCGACCGCGCCCGCTCGGCGTACGAGACCTGGCAGGACCTGCAGCAGCACTACGTCGACCCGGCCTACGAGAAGAAGCCCACCGGCTTCCTGCGTCGCAAGGTCGACAACCCCGAGCGCAGGATCCGTCCCGAGCTCCTCGCCGGGCTCCTCGACCGCCACGCGGCGCCCGACGCCGTCTTCACCGCCGACACCGGGATGGCCACGACCTGGCTCTCGCGCTTCGTGCGCATCGACCGCGACCGTCGCCTGCTGGGCTCCTTCAACCTGGGCTCGATGGCCAACGCGATGCCCCAGGCCCTGGGTGCCCAGGCGCTCGACCACGACCGCCAGGTCGTCGCCCTGTGCGGCGACGGCGGCCTGACGATGCTGATGGGCGACCTGATCACCGCGGTCAGCCACGACCTGCCGGTCAAGCTGGTCGTCTTCGACAACGGGCGCCTGGGCATGGTCAAGCTCGAGATGGAGCAGGTCGGCATGGCCGAGTTCGGCACCGTGCTGCACAACCCCGACCTCGCGGCGGTGGCCGAGGCGGTCGGGATGCGCGGCATCCGGGTCGAGGACCCGCACGACCTCGATGACGCCGTACGCCGCGCGCTCGCGCACGACGGCCCGGTGCTGCTCGACGTGGTCACCAACCCCGACGAGATCGCGGTGCCCTCGAAGCCGACCCTCGAGCAGGGCTGGGGCTTCGCCATCGCCAAGGCCAAGGAGATGGTGGTCAGCCCGGAGTAGGACCCGCCCCCGGGAGGCGGGCCTTCGACCGCACCCGTGGGAGGATGGCCGCGCCCGTGCCCCGTCGTCCGAGAGATCCCTGAGACCCCGTGCCTGCCGTTCCCCCGAAGTCCTGGCCCGTCCCCGGGCAGACCGACCCGTCGACGCTGCGCAACTTCTGCATCATCGCCCACATCGACCACGGCAAGTCGACGCTGGCCGACCGGATGCTGCAGCTGACCGGCGTGGTCGACGCGCGGGCGGCGCGGGCGCAGTACCTGGACCGGATGGACATCGAGCGCGAGCGCGGCATCACCATCAAGAGCCAGGCCGTGCGGATGCCGTGGGGCGTCGAGGTCGGCAACGACGAGGGCGCCGAGGCCGGCACCTACGTGCTGAACATGATCGACACGCCCGGCCACGTCGACTTCACCTACGAGGTCTCCCGCTCGCTCGAGGCCTGCGAGACCGCGGTGCTGCTGGTCGACGCGGCCCAGGGCATCGAGGCCCAGACGCTGGCCAACCTCTACCTGGCGATGGGCGCCGACCTGCACATCATCCCGGTGCTCAACAAGATCGACCTGCCCAGCGCCAACCCCGACAAGTACGCCGCCGAGCTCGCCGGCCTGGTGGGCTGCGAGCCCGAGGACGTGCTGCGCGTCAGCGCCAAGACCGGCTTCGGCGTGGAGGCGCTGCTCAACGAGATCGTCAAGCAGACCCCGCCGCCGGTCGGCGCGGCCGACAAGCCGGCCCGCGCGCTGATCTTCGACTCCGTCTACGACACCTACCGCGGCGTCATCACCTACGTGCGCGTCATCGACGGCAAGCTCAACCACCGCGACCGCATCAAGATGATGTCGACCAACGCCACCCACGAGATGCTCGAGGTCGGCGTGATCAGCCCCGAGCAGGTCAAGGCCGGCGAGCTCGGCGTCGGCGAGGTCGGCTACCTGATCACCGGCGTCAAGGACGTGCGCCAGTCGCGGGTCGGTGACACCGTCACCACCCAGCACAACGGTGCCACCGAGATGCTCGGCGGCTACAAGCACCCCAACCCGATGGTCTACGCCGGGCTCTACCCGATCGACGGCGACCAGTTCGGCGACCTGCGCGAGGCGCTGGAGAAGCTGCAGCTCAACGACGCGGCGCTGACCTTCGAGCCGGAGACCTCCGGCGCCCTCGGCTTCGGCTTCCGCATCGGCTTCCTGGGCCTGCTGCACATGGAGATCACCCGCGACCGCCTCGAGCGCGAGTTCGACCTCGACCTGATCTCCACCGCCCCCAACGTCGTCTACGACGTGGTGATGGAGGACGGTTCCGAGTTCGCGGTCACCAACCCCAGCGAGTTCCCCGAGGGCAAGATCGCCGAGGTCCGCGAGCCGGTCGTCAAGGCCACGATCCTGAGCCCGAGCGACCACATCGGCGCGATCATGGAGCTGTGCCAGACCAAGCGCGGCCAGCTCGGCGGCATGGACTACCTCTCCGAGGACCGCGTCGAGATGCGCTACACGCTGCCGATGGGCGAGATCGTCTTCGACTTCTTCGACCAGCTGAAGTCGAAGACCAAGGGCTACGCCTCGCTCGACTACGAGCGCTCCGGTGAGCAGGCCGCCGACCTGGTCAAGGTCGACATCCTGCTGCAGGGCGAGCCGGTCGACGCGTTCTCGGCGATCGTGCACCGCGACAGCGCCTACTCCTACGGCGTGATGATGGCCGGCAAGCTCAAGGACCTGATCCCGCGCCAGCAGTTCGAGGTGCCGATCCAGGCCGCCATCGGCGCCCGGGTGATCGCCCGCGAGAACATCCGCGCGATCCGCAAGGACGTGCTGGCCAAGTGCTACGGCGGCGACATCAGCCGCAAGCGCAAGCTGCTGGAGAAGCAGAAGGAGGGCAAGAAGCGGATGAAGATGGTCGGTCGCGTCGAGGTCCCCCAGGAGGCCTTCGTGGCCGCGCTCTCCAACGCGCCGGCCCCGGAGAAGACCAAGAAGTAGGGCTCGTGGTCGCGCTGCCCCGGCTGCCCGACCCGGTGCTGGCGTTCGCGGAGCGCGGGCCGGCGTGGGCGGCGTACGTCGACGCGCTGCCCGGACGCCTCGGCGACCTGGTCGAGGAGTGGTCGCTGCGTGCGGGCACCGAGCTGTGGTGGGGCGAGACCGCGGTGGTGCTGCCGGTGCGCGACCCCGACGGGTCCGCGGCGGTGCTCAAGGTCGCCTTCCCCGACGAGGAGACCGAGCACGAGGCCCTGGCGCTGCAGCACTGGGGCGGCGACGGGGCGGTGCGGATGCGCCGCGCCGACCCCCGCCGGCGCGCGCTGCTGCTCGACCGGCTCGAGCGCACCGACCTCGGTGGCGGCTGGGACGTGGCCGACTGCGAGCAGGTCGCCGCGCTCTACCCGCGGCTCCACGTGCCCGCCCCGCCCCGCCTGCGGCGTCTCAGCGAGTACGTCGGTCGCCAGGTCGAGCCGTTGCGGGCGCTGCCGCCCCAGGCTCCGCTGCCGCGCCGGATGGTGGAGCAGTGCCTCTCGCTCGTCGGCGACCTCGCCGGCGACGCGCACTGCGACGGTGTGCTGGTGCACGGCGACCTGCACTACGCGAACGTGCTGGCCACCGACCCGGACCTGTCGCGGTGGGTGGCGATCGACCCCAAGCCGCTGAGCGGCGACCCGCACTGGGAGCCGGCGCCGCTGCTGTGGAACCGGTGGGAGGAGCTGGCCGGCGACGTGCGGGGCGGCATCCGGCGCCGCTTCCACGCCGTCGTCGACGCGGCCGGGCTCGACGAGGACCGCGCGGTGGCCTGGACCGTGGTGCGCCAGGTCCTGGGGGTGCTGTGGGTGGTCCAGGACGCGGTGGCCGCCGGGTCGCGGCTGGGAGCCGCCGAGCGCGACCACGTCACCAGGCTGCTCAGCGTGGCGAAGGCCGTCCAGGAGTGAGGCCGGCGCTCGCCCCGGCTCTCGACCGGCTCTGGTCTCGCGTGGCCCGGCTCTGGGTGAACGGGTGTAGCCGCGCGATTCGCGGGTAGGCTGCCGGAGACCGTCGGGCTCGCCATGGGGCGGGCCCACAGCTAGGGGGGCCAGTGACGGACGACGACGACAGCGCGCGCGAAGGCGCGCAGACCGGCGAGTCGAGCGCGGGGGAGCAGACCTCGCGGCTGCGGGCCGAGCTCGGGGCCCGACGCGAGGCCGCGGAGATCGTGGCCGAGGCGAACCGGATGAGCCAGCAGGCTGCCGCCGAGGCGGAGTCGATGGTCGCCGAGGCGGAGACGCTGGCGGCCTCGCTCGTCGAGGAGGCGCGTCAGCGGGCCGACGCCACGCTCGCGCAGGCGCGTGCCGAGGCGCTCGACCTGACCCAGCAGGCCGCCGCCGAGGCCGAGGAGCTGCGCTCCGGCCTCGACGAGCAGCGTCGCGCGGCTCGCGAGGAGGCCGCCGCCGAGGTGCGCGCCGAGATGTCCGAGCTGCGTGCCCGGGTCGAGCGGCTGCTCGGCGACATCGGGGGCAGCCTGGGCGACCTGGGCTCGCTCCTCTCCGGCGCGCATGCCGCGGTGCAGCACGTGCAGCGCTCCGCGGACGGGCTGAGCGACGCCGAGTCGGCGCTCGTGGACTCCGACCGGTCGGTCGAGGTCGCGCCGCGCTCCGCCGAGCCGGTCGAGGTCGAGGTCGAGACGCCCGAGCCGGCCGTGGTCGAGGAGTCTGAGCCGGTGGCGGGCGTCGCCGAGGAGCCCGAGCCTGACGCCGAGCCTGCAGCTGAGGGCACCGCGCCCGAGTCGCGTGAGTCGCTGTACGCCGTCACGGCGCCGTCCGAGGCCGGCGCGAGCGAGCCCGAGGTCGAGCCGCGCGCCCAGGACGACCTCGAGGACGCCTCCGCGGATCCCCGTCCGCTGGGCTGGCTCTTCCGCGGGCACTGATCGCGGGAACTGGGCGCGGGACCCCGCGAAGGCGGGGTCAGGGGCAGGTCGGCTGCGGGCCGGTGTCGAGACGGTCGATCGTGACGGTGTCGACACCGGTGCCGACCGGCACCCGCTGGAAGAGCTCCATGCGGATGCGACGGTCCTCGCCGGCGGCGAAGCAGCTCCACCGGCCGGTCACGACCGCGATCAGCTTGCCGGAGCGTCCGCGCAGCACCGCCTGGACCAGGGCGCGGGGCACGGCCTGCTCGCCGGTCTCGACGCGGGCGACGACCACCGTGCGGTCCGGGCCCAGCATCGTGTCCTGGGGCACGGCGGCCGCCACCGGCTCGGCGGGCTCGGCGTCGGCCTTGGCCCACGAGATCTCGGAGAAGGACAGCTCGACGTCGGCGATCCGCTCGGCCTGCGGCCCCACGGCGAAGTAGAGGCCGAACTGCTCCCCGGGCTCGAGGCCCAGGACGGTGCAGCAGGCGCTCTCGCCGGCCATCGTGTCGGTGTCCCAGACCCCGACCAGCACACCGTCGGCGTCGACGCCCTGCAGGGCGACCGTCGCCGTGCGCAGCACGCGCGAGTCGTCGTTGCGCACCATCACCGAGACGAGCCCGTCGTTGACGGCCCACTCGGCGGTCTCGAGCACGGGCGCCACCTCGATCGGCGTGCTGTCGGAGCGGGTCGACCCGTCGACCTGTGCGCGGATGGTGCTGCACCCGGTGGTGAGCAGGCCGGTCAGCACGAGGGCGAGGGCCCCCACGACGAGCTTGTGCACACGATCCCCCTGGTCACGCCACGTGGGTGCCGCCCAGTCCGCGGCACCTGCCGAGAGTATGACCGTACAGGTGTAGACCGAAACCGTCTGGGTAACAATGAGGAGGTGCTGGTGCCCGTCGGGCCCGCACGACGACCACCGGGGGGGTGTCAGATGACGGCGTCGACGCGTGCGCGCACGAGCCCGGCGCCGGCGACCCCTCACGATCCCGCCGGCAGCACCGCCCGGGGCGCGCTGTGGCTGGCCACCAACGGCGTCGTGGTCAAGGCGGCGCACACGGTGGTGCTGCTGGCCCTGGCCGCGCTGCTGACCCCCTCGGCGCTGGGCCTGGTGGCGCTGGGCAGCCTGGTGGCCAACGTCGCGGCCATCCTGGGCACCCTCGGCACCGCCAGCGCGCTGGTGCACCTCGAGGGGAGCACGCAGCGCGTCGAGCGGGCCGCCCGCACCGCACTGAGCCTGGGACTGGTGACCAGCAGCGCGCTCGCCGCCCTGCTGTGGGCCACCGCACCCCTGCTCGCCTCGAGCCTGCGGGCCGACGACGGCGGCGCAGCGGTGATCCGTGGGCTCACCGTCGTGCTGCCGTGCCTGGCCGTCGCCGGCGTCACCACCGAGCTGCTGCGCCGCCGGCTGGCCTTCGCGCGACGCATCGTCCCCGACACGGTCTCGGCGGTGGTCGGCGCCGTCGTGGCGATCGCCCTGGTCACCCAGGGCGTCGGGGTGATGGCGCTCGTCGCGGGCCAGGTGACCCAGGCGGTGCTGATGATGCTGCTGGCCTGGGTCGTGCACCGTCCGGTGCTGCCCGGCTGGGACCGCGCCGACGCGCGGGCGCTGGTCTCCTTCGGCGCCCCGTTCTCCGGTGCCCACCTGCTGGAGGTGGTCCAGCTCAACCTCGACTACCTGCTGGTGGCGCGGGTGCTCGGTGCGCTGGCGCTGGGCCACTACTCACTGTCCTACCGGATCGCCAACATGCCCTACCTGATGGTGGCCGTCGTGGTCACCGGGGCCGCGTTCCCCTACCTGTGCCGTGCCCGGGGCGCGGACCGGGCCCGGGCCGCGGAGGTGGCCCTGGGGGTCACCTTCTCGCTGATGCTGCCCGCCTGCCTGCTGCTGGCGCTGCTGGCCGACGACCTGGTGCTGCTCGGCGCCGAGTGGGCGCCCGCGACCCCGGTGCTCGCGCTGCTCGCGGGCTACGCGCTGCTGCTCGCACTGCTCCAGGTCTGCCTGACCGTGCTCAACGCCGCCGGCCGCCCAGGAGTGGCGATGGCGGTGCGCCTGGCCCACCTGCTGGTGCTGGGCCTGACCCTGCTGGTCGTGGTCGACCGCGGCATCGTCTCCGTCGCGCTGGCCCAGGTGGTCGTCGTCGCCGCGGTCGCGCTGCCGGCGCTCGCCCTGGCCCGCCGCGCCGTGCCCGGCACGTCGGCGGCCCGCCTGGGCGCCGACGTCCGCCCGGCGCTGGTCGCCTCGGTCGCGATGGCGCTGGCCGTGCTCGCGCTGCGCGGGCTCGACCCGGTCGCCGGCGGGGGAGTGGTGGCGCTGGGCGCCACCACCCTGGTCGCCGTGATCGTCTTCCTGATCGTGCTGCGTGCCGTCGGCGCCGATGCATGGCGCGCCGTCCTCGAGCTCCTGCGCCGCCGGGAGGTCCTCGCATGAGCGGCACCGACGCCGACGCCACCACCGAGCCCGAGGTGGCCGGCGCGCCCGAGCGTCCCCCGACGGGGGCGACGGTGGGCTCGGGCCGTCAGTGGCCCCTGGTGCTGGTGCCGGCCGTGCTCGCCGTCGCCGGTGGGGTCGCCGTCGGGCTGGCGCCCGGACTGGTGGGCCCGGTCCTGGTGGCCGGGCTGGCGCTGGTGGTGATGCTGACCCGCCTCGAGGTCGCGCTGGCGCTGGTGGTGGCCGCCTCGCTCTTCGAGGACTACCTGGCCGTGCTCGATCCCCGGGCGACCAAGGTGCTGGCGGCCCTCGCCGTCGGGTCCTGGCTCGTACGACGCAGCCGCGGGCGGCTGCACAGCGGGCCGCGCACCAAGGCGCTCGCGGCCGCGGCGGTGCTCGCCGTGGCGCTGCTGGCCTCCACCGCCGTGAACGGGGCACCCGACGGGGGTGCCGTGCTGGTGCGCTGGGCCGGCTTCCTGGCGCTGCTGGTGGTGCTGGTCGACACGATGCGGGCGGGCCGGCTCGCTCCCGCGACGCTGGCCCGGGTCTACGTCGGCGCCTCCGCCGTCGCGGCACTGGCCGGCATCCTCTCCTACACCCTGGGGCTCGACCGGTTCACCGACGGCCTCGACCGCCGGGTGGCGGGCCCGATCGGCGACCCCAACGACCTGGCCTTCTTCCTGCTCGCGGCGCTGCCGCTCTCGCTGGCGGTGCGGCGCCCGGGCTGGCGCCCCGGCATGTACGACGCGGCGACGGTGCTGATCACCCTCGCCCTGCTGGGCACGTTCTCGCGCGGGGCCCTGATCGGCCTCGTGGTGATGCTGGTGGTGGCGGTCCTGGTGCGCCAGGTCAGCCTGCAGCAGCTGATGGGGGTGCTCGGCTCGCTCCTGGTGCTCACCGCCCTGGTGGTGGGGCTCTTCCCCGACCTGGTCGGCGAGAGCCTGACAGCCAAGGACGCGGTCGCCGACCGCAACGTGGCCGAGCGGCTCCAGCTCTGGGAGGCCGCCGGCGAGATGGCGCTCGACGCTCCGCTGCTGGGCCAGGGTCCGGGCTCCTTCGGGGTCGAGCACGAGCGCTGGCTCGAGCAGCTGCCGGTCAGCGCCACCAGCGACCTCGACGTGGCGCACCAGACCTACCTGGAGGTGGCCGCCGAGCTGGGCCTCCTGGGGCTGGCCGGCTTCGTGGGGCTCCTGGTCGCGGGGCTGCGGGGGGCGTGGCGCTCCTGGCGCCGCGACGGCTCGGCGCTGGCCTCGGCCGTCCTCGCCGCCCTGGTCGGCACCACCACCGCGGCCTGCTTCCTCAGCGAGCAGTTCTTCCTGCCCCTGTGGCTGCTGGTGGCCCTGGGCGCCGTGCTGCTCGTCGACGCGCCGCCCGAGCCGGGACCGGAGGACTGAGACGTGGGCGCCTCGGGCGCGCCTCGCCGGGTCGTGCAGGTGCTCACCCAGCAGCACGGTGGGCCGGTCGACCACGCGGTCGACGTCGCCGTCGGGCTCGCCGGCCGTGGGGTCGACTCCCACGTCGTGGGCCCGCCTGGACCCGGCACGTCCCGCGCCGAGCGGGCGGGGGTGGTGTGGCACCCGGTGGCGGCCACCTCGAAGGGCGACCTGGCCGGCCTGGTGCGCCTGGCCCGAGAGCTGCACCGGCTGCGCCCCGACGTGCTGCACCTGCAGGACCGGCGCGCCGGCTGGGTGGGACGTGCCCTGGCCCCCGCGCTGCGCGGCACGCGCGTGGTCTACACGCTCCACGGGGTGCCCGACGCGCTGAGCGACCTGGTGCGCGGCAACCGCAGGGTGGCACGACCGCGCCGCCGCGACCGGCTCTACTACCTGCACGGCGAGCGGTGGATCACCCGGTGGAGCGGTGCCGAGGTCGTCTCGCCCAGCGCCGCGGTGGCGACGTACGCCGTGGAGCACGTCGGCCTGGACCTCCAACGGGTGCACGTGGTGCCCAACGGCGTCGACCCGCTCCGCTTCCGGCCCCGCGGGCCCAGCCAGCCCGGCGAGCCCGGCGCAGCACGTCCCGGCGAGCTGGTGGTGGCCTGGATCGGCTCCGTGGAACCGGTCAAGGGCCTCGACGTGCTGGTCGACGCGCTGGGCGCGGTCGAGGGCGTGCGGGTGCTGCTGGCCGGCGACGGAGCGTCGCTGGAGGCCTTGACGGCGCGGCTGGAGACCACCGGGCTGGGGGAGCGGGTCGACCTGCTGGGCCGGGTGCCGCGGCCCGAGGAGGTCCTCGGGCGGGCCGACGCGCTGCTGCTGACGTCGCTGGCCGAGAGCTGTCCGATGGTGCTGCTGCAGGCGATGGCGGCGGGGCTGCCCGCGCTGGCCACCTCGGTCGGCGGCGTCCCCGAGGTGCTGCGCCACGAGCGTGAGGGCCTGGTCGTGCCGGCCGGTGACGCCGCGCAGGTGGCGGCGGCGCTGGCCCTCCTGCGCGACGACCCCGAGCGTCGGAGGGCGATGGGGGCCGCGGCCCGCCACCGGGTGCTCGCGGGCTACACCCTCGACCACTGCCTCGACCGCCTCACCGCGCTCTACGCCCAGGAGGCGCCGTGCGCCTGCTGATGTCGATCGCCGAGATGGGCTCCGGCGGCGCCGAGACCCTGGTGGCCGACCTGGCCGCCAGCCTGGTCGCCGACGGCCACCGGGTGTGCGTGGCCAGCGACGTGGGCTGGCGGGCGCGCCGGCTGGAGGAGGCCGGCATCGACCACCTGCGGGTGCCCATGCGGGTGCCCGGCACACGCCGCCTGGCCACGGCCAGCGCGAAGGTGGCGCGCTGGAGCGTGCGCGCACGCCCCGACCTGGTGCACGCGCACAACGTGCGAGCCACCCTGACCGGGCGCCTCGGGACCCTGGCCACCGGCCGCCCGCCGGTGCTGAGCACCGTGCACGGGCTGGCCCCCGGCGACTACGCCCCGGCGGTGCGGGTGCTGCAGCGCTGGTCCGACCTGGTGGTGGCGGTCTCCGGCTCGGTGGCCGCCGACCTGGTGCTGCACGGCCTGCCCGAGGAGCGGGTCCGGGTGGTGCCCAACGCGGTGCCCGTGCCGGTGCTGCCCTCACGTGCCGCGGCGCGGCTGTCGCTGGGCCTGGCCCGCGACGAGCAGGTGGCGCTGTGCGTGGCCCGGCTGGTGCCGCCCAAGCGGCAGGACCTCCTGGTCGGGGCCTGGGCCTGGCGGCGGAGCGGCACGCTGCTGGTCGTCGGCGACGGCCCCGAGCGCGAGCGCCTCGACCGCCTGGTCGGGCGTCTCGGTCTGCGCGACCGCGTACGCCTGCTGGGCACCCGCAGCGACGTGCCCGCCCTGCTGGCCGCCAGCGACGTGGCCGTGGTGGCCAGCGACCGCGAGGGCCTGTCGATGGCCGCGCTCGAGAGCCTGGCTGCCGGGGTGCCGCTGGTGGCCAGCAACGTCGGTGGCCTCGGCGAGCTCGCCGGCGCGGCCGAGCTCGTCGACCCCGGTGAGGTCGAGGCCCTGCACGACGGCCTGGTCGCCGTCCTCGACGACCCGGCCCGTGCGCGACGGCTGGTCGAGCGGGGTCGTGAGCTGGTCGCGCAGCGCTACTCGGTGGCCGCCATGCGTGCCGACTACCTGCGGCTCTACGCGGACCTGGGTGTGGGACCAGGTGTCGGGCCAGGTGTCGGGCCAGGTGCCGGGTCCTGAGTGCCCACCCCCTGGTCGGTGCACGTTTGGACACTGGGTCCGCGGGTAGGAGAGCCTCAAGCCTGGACCAGCTCCACCACCCGGGTCGTCCATGTCACACCGGTCTACGCGGAACTTCCGGGCATGCTGGTCGTTGAAGGTGGAACTGCAGTGCTTCTGGGGGGAAGAGAAAAAAATGGAGATGCGTGAGCTCGGCGGTGCCTTGTGGAGGCAACGTCTGCTGGTCCTGCTGGTGACGGTCCTCGTCGGAGCGGCCGTGGCAGCCGGCGTGGTCCTGGCGCCCAAGACCTACACCGCTCGCGCCGAGGTGGCCGCGGCAGCCGCCGGCGGCAGCACCGTGGAGGACCTGGACGCGCTGCGCGGCACCCTGGCCGAGAACGCGAACTCCACCGACATCGTCGAGGAGGTCCGCTCGCAGCTCGACGTGCAGCGCAGCGCCGACGAGCTGCGCCGCGCCATCGACGCCCGGTGGGTCGAGGGCACCGTGCTGATCGAGGTCGAGGTCGACGATCGCGACCCCCAGGTCGCCGCCGACATCGCCAACCTGGTCTCGGCCGCACTGCCTCTCAACGACCCCAGCGAGGGCGCCTTCCGCTTCTCACCCAGCGACCCGGCCCGCGCGCCGGTGACCTTCTCGAGCCCCAACCTGCTGCTCGCGATCGGGGTGGGCGCGCTGCTGGCCCTGGTGCTGGCCGCGTCCGCGGCCCTGGTGCGCGACCGACGCACCTACACCGTCTCCAGTGCCGCCACCGTCGAGGAGGTCATCGACCTGCCGGTGCTGGCCCACATCCAGCCCCCGCGCGAGCCGGGGCTGCTGGCGATGTACGCCGGCACCCCCGACGCCGACGTCTTCCGCCGGCTGCGGGTCTCGATGGAGGTCGAGGCCAGCGGCGACCCGGCCGGCATGGTGGTCGTCACCGGCGTCACCGACGGCGACCTGAACGCGTGGCTCGCCGCCAACCTGGCGATCTCGCTGGCCGGTGTCGGGCGCCGGACGCTGCTGGTCGACGCCCGGATGGGTGCGGGCGCCAAGCGGCCGACCCAGCTGGAGCCCTCCACCGCCGGCCTCTACGAGGTGCTGCGTGGCGCCCCGCTGTCCTCGGCGCTCAACCAGGGCCCGGTCGACGGCCTCGAGGTGCTCTCGTCGGGTCGCTGGGGCGCGGAGTCCCACGGCCGGCTGCTGGAGACCAGCTTCGCCGGAGCGGCCCAGGAGATGCGCGAGCTGTTCGACGTCGTCGTGGTGATCGCCAACTCGATCACCAAGAACGACGACGCCGCCATCATGGGCAGCCAGGGCGCGGTCCTGCTCGCCGTGACCGAGGGCGAGCTGCGCCCGCCCGAGCTGACCAAGGTGCACTACCGGCTGGTGGCCTCGGGGTCCCGTCTCCTGGGAGCCGTCCTGGTCGGGCGGAGCAAGGACAAGTGGGCGGCCTGAGCCGCCGCCAGCGGGCTCGGCACCCGGGCCGGCCCCGTGTCCTGCACACCTCGGTGCCCACCAGCGAGGGCACCGCGGGGGTGCTGCTGACCTACGTCCGCGACCAGGTCGAGCGCGGCTGGAGCGTCACGGTCGCCTGCCCCTCCGAGGGGTGGCTCGGCTACTCCGCCCGCGAGATCGGCGCCGAGGTGCGCTGGTTCGACGCGGCGCGCGAGCCCGGGCCGTCGGTCGCCGAGGAGGTCGGGCGCTACGTCCGGCTGCTCGCCGACCTCGAGCCCGACCTGGTGCACCTGCACAGCTCGAAGGCGGGGCTGGTCGGCCGGCTGGCGGTGCGCAGCCAGGTGCCGACGATCTTCCAGCCGCACGGCTGGTCCTTCCTGGCCGGCGGGGGCCCGAAGGCCGTGCTGGCCGCTCGCTGGGAGCGCTTCGCCGCCCGCTGGACCGACCACCTGCTGTGCGTGAGCGACGGGGAGGCCGAGGTCGGCCGCGAGCGCGGTGTCCTGGCACCGATCTCGGTGGTGCCCAACGGGGTCGACCTGGAGCGCTTCACCCTCACCGACGACGACGAGCGCCGTGAGGCGCGCCGTGCGCTCGACCTGGTCGTGGACGCCCCGACGGTGGTGTGCATCGGCCGGCTCAGCGCCCAGAAGGGCCAGCAGGTGCTGCTGGACGCCTGGCCGGAGGTGCTGCGTGCCTGCCCCGCAGCCCGGCTGGTCCTGGTCGGCAGCGGTCCCGACGAGCAGGTGCTGCGCGAGCGGGCGGGGGGGCTCGAGGGCGTGCAGATGGTCGGGCCGCGCACCGACGTCCCGGCCTGGCTCAGCGCCGCCGACGTCGTGGTCTTTCCCTCGCAGTACGAAGGGGCCGCGCTGGCGCCGATGGAGGCGATGGCGGCCGGGCGCAGCGTGATTGCCTCGTGGATCGAGGGGATCGAGGAGAGCCTGCCCTACGAGTGCGGGGCGATGGTGCGACCCGACCGGCCCGAGGACTTCGCCGAGGCGATCGTGCGCCGGCTCACCGAGCCCGGCCTGGCGGACGCCGAGGGGATGCGCGGCTGGCGGCACGTGCTGGCCACCCGCGACGCCGCGGAGGCGGCGCGCCGGGTCAGCCAGCTCTCGCTGAGTCTGGTGGAGTCCCGGCCTCGACGACGAGGTCCATGAGCTCGTCGTCTCGTCGCGGCTCGCGGCGCGCGACCGTGCGCACGGTGCGCATCACGATCTTGACGTCGCCCCACAGCGACCAGTTGGTGATGTAGTAGTTGTCGGCGCGCGCCCGGTCGTCGATCGGGGTGTCGCCGCGCAGGTCGTTGACCTGGGCCCACCCGGTCAGGCCGGTGCGCATCCGGTGGCGGTGCCGGTAGCCGGGGGTGTTCTCGGAGAACTGGGCCACGAAGTGCGGGCGCTCGGGACGCGGCCCGACCAGGCTCATGTCGCCGCGCAGGATGTTCCACAGCTGGGGCAGCTCGTCGACGCCGGTGCGGCGGATGAAGCGCCCCACCGGGCCCAGCCGGTCGCTGGTGTCGATGTTCCAGGTCGTGTCGCCCTGCTGGGGCGAGGCGGCCATGGAGCGGAACTTCAGCAGCTCGAAGGTGCGCCCGCCCCGGCCCACTCGTGTCTGGCGGAAGATGATCGGGGAGCCGAGCTCACGGCGCACGGCGACGGCGGTGCCGAGGAGCACCGGCGCGAGCAGCACCAGGGCCAGCGCCGAGACCGCGACGTCGAGGGTGCGCTTGACGAGCATCGACCCCGGCCGCACCGCCCAGCGGCGCAGCCGCACCAGGCTGACGTCGCGCACCACCTCGACGCGACGCGCCCGGTCGAGACCCATCACCTCGAAGAAGCGCGGCACGACGAAGACCTGGTACTGCCTCTCCTGGCAGTGGCGCACCAGGGCGATCGTCTGGTCGTCGGTGCGCGCCCCCCAGGCGAAGACGACGTCGTTCACGTTCAGGTCGCGCATCACCCGCGGCAGGGCCCGCAGCCCACCGAGCAGCGGCGCCGGCAGCCGGCGCGGGTCGACGTCGTCGTCGACGAAGCCGACCGGGTGCAGGCCGGTCGCCGGGTCGGCGAGCAGGGCCCGGGCGAGCCGGTCGCCGATCCCGTCGGCGCCGACGATCACGACCCGGTGCATCAGGTAGCCGCGCCGGCGACCGGTGCGCACCACGGCGTAGGCCACGACCCGGGCCGCCACGAGGATCCCGGCCAGGGCGGCGGTGAAGACCGCGGCACGGGCGATCGCGTCGCCGCGCGGCGCGGCGGGCTCCAGCCCGAGGCCCAGGACCAGCAGCCCCGCGGTCAGCGTGGTCACCAGGAGCGCCGGCAGGTCCTCGAGGACCGAGAGCACCAGGCGCGACTGGTAGAGGCCCAGGCTCCTGGCCACCAGCGCGAGGCCCAGGGCCGCGGTGCCCAGGGCCACCGGCCACAGGCCCCGGTCGACGACGAGCCCGGTGGCCAGCACGGCTGCGAGGTCGGTGAGGACGAGCAGCGGGCCGATGCCGGACAGGCCGCTGCGGGCGTGGATGGACTGCTGCACTAGAACTTCTACCCCCCAAGGCAGGCGACGCCGCCCCCATGGAAGACGTCACTGCCGTCGAGCATGCCCGGTGCACAGGGGTTTCACACATCCACCGCCACGTCGAAGATCGCGATCTGGTCACGACCCGCCCGGGGTTGCTACGCGCCAGTACGCAAAGTGATCTAGGTTACTGCCGTACTCGACCGCACCGCCCGCCGCACAGCCAGGAGCGCCATGCCTGCCAACCACGACGCCAGCTTCGTCGACACGATGCCTGCGAACGTCGCCGTCCAGTTCTTCGACCGTGTCGCCAAGTCCTCGACCTCCGAGGCCTACCGCTTCCCGGTCGGCGAGGCCTGGGAGTCCGTCACCTGGGCCGAGGCCGGCGACCGCGTCACCGCGCTCGCGGCCGGCCTGCTCTCGCTGGGCATCGAGACCGAGCAGCGTGTCGGGATCGTCTCGGGCACCCGCTACGAGTGGATCCTCGCCGACCTGGCCGTCATGTGCGCCGGAGCGGCGACCACCACCGTCTACCCGAGCACCAACGGCGAGGACACCTCCTACATCCTCAGCGACTCGGGCTCACGGGTGGTCTTCGCCGAGGACGACGAGCAGCTGGAGAAGCTGCGTGCGCACCGCGACGAGCTGCCCGAGGTGGTCAAGGTCGTCACCTTCGAGGGCACCACCGACGGTGACTGGGTCATCGACATGGACGCCCTGGCCGAGCTGGGCCGCGCCTACCTGGCCGAGCACCCGGGGATCGTCGAGGAGACCGCCCAGAAGATCCAGCCCGACCAGCTCGCCACGCTCATCTACACCTCCGGCACCACCGGCCGGCCCAAGGGCGTGCGCCTGGTGCACCGCTCGTGGGTCTTCGAGGGCGAGGCCATCCGGGTCCAGGACCTCCTGCACGAGGACGACCTGCAGTTCCTGGGGCTGCCAATGGCGCACTCCTTCGGCAAGGTGCTGCTCTCCTCGCAGCTGGCCTGCGGTTTCGCCACGGCCATCGACGGGCGGGTCGACAAGATCATCGAGAACCTCGCGGTCGTGAAGCCGACCTTCATGGGCGCGGCCCCCCGCATCTTCGAGAAGGCCTACTCGCGCATCCACATGATGCAGGCGGCCGAGGGCGGGGCGAAGGAGAAGATCTTCACCAAGGCCTTCGAGGTCGGCGCCAAGGTCGACGAGCTCAAGCGCCAGGGCAAGTCGGTCCCGCTGCCGCTGAAGCTGCAGCACGGGCTGTTCGACAAGCTGGTCTTCAGCAAGGTCCGCGACCGCTTCGGCGGCCGGGTCCGCTTCTTCATCTCCGGGTCGGCGGCGCTGAACTCCGAGATCGCGCAGTGGTTCCACAGCGCCGGCATCCTCATCCTCGAGGGCTACGGCATGACGGAGAACGCCGCCGGCGCCACGGTGGGCCACCCCGACGAGTACCGGATGGGCACCGTCGGCAAGGCGCTGCCCGGCGCCGAGGTGCGCATCGGCGAGAACGACGAGGTGCAGCTGCGCGGCCCCCACGTCATGCAGGGCTACCACAACCTGCCCGAGGAGTCCGAGAAGACCTTCACCGAGGACGGCTGGCTGCGCACCGGCGACAAGGGCAGCCTCGACGCCGAGGGCTTCCTGACCATCACCGGTCGCATCAAGGACCTCTTCAAGACCTCCGGCGGCAAGTACATCGCCCCGTCGGCGATCGAGGCCAAGTTCAAGGCCCTGTGCCCCTACGTCAGCCAGTTCATGGTCTTCGGCAACGAGCGCAACTACGTCGTCGCGCTGGTCACCCTGGACCCCGACGCGATGGCCGGCTGGGCCGAGGAGAACGGCATGGCCGGCAAGGACTACACCGAGGTGGTGCGCTCCGAGCAGGTCCAGCAGATGATCGGCGGCTACGTCGAGCAGCTCAACGCGAAGCTCAACCGCTGGGAGACCATCAAGAAGTGGGACGTCCTCGACCACGACCTGACCATCGAGTCGGGTGAGCTGACCCCCTCGATGAAGGTCAAGCGCAACGTCGTGGAGTCGAACAACAAGGAGAAGATCGCCAGCTTCTACAGCTGAGCCAGCCGCTCGACCAGGGCCCGTTGCACCCCCGACCCGGGGTGGGCGGGCCCTGGGCCGTCCGGGCCTGGCGCGTCCGGGTCCCACCGGGATGGGGGAGGATGGGCCGATGCCCTCCACCCCGCTCGACGGCGAGCCCGTCCCCTCCGACGGGTCGCTGCCCGAGGCCGCCCTCGCCGAGCTCGGCGAGCGGGCCTTCGGCCTCTACGTGCACGTGCCGTTCTGCACCGTGCGCTGCGGCTACTGCGACTTCAACACCTACACGGCCGAGGAGCTCGGGCCGGCCGGCGGCGCGCCCGGGGCCTCGCGGGCGACCTACGCCCAGGCGGCGGTGGCGGAGGTGCGCCGCGCGCGGCGGGTCCTCGGTGAGCGCGACCTGCCGGTCTCGACCATCTTCTTCGGCGGCGGCACCCCCACGCTGCTCAGCCCCGAGGACCTCGGCTCGGTGGTCGCGGCAGCCGAGCAGGAGTTCGGGCTGGCCCCCGACGTCGAGGTCACCACCGAGTCGAACCCCGACTCGGTCGACGCCGCCTCGCTCGAGCGGCTGCGCCAGGTCGGCATCAACCGGGTCTCCTTCGGCATGCAGTCACAGGTGCCGCACGTGCTCGAGGTCCTCGACCGCACCCACGACCCGCGCCGGGTGCCGGCGGTGGTCGAGTGGGCCCGAGCCGCCGGCATCGAGCAGGTCAGCCTCGACCTCATCTACGGCACGCCGGGGGAGTCCCAGGCCGACTGGGCCACCTCGGTCGAGGCCGCGGTGGCCTGCGAGCCCGACCACGTCTCGGCCTACTCCCTGATCGTCGAGGACGGCACCGCGCTCGCGCGCCGGGTGCGCCGCGGCGAGCTGCCGATGCCCGACGAGGACGACCTGGCCGACAAGTACGCCCTGGCCGACGAGCGCCTCGTGGCCGCCGGGCTGGGCTGGTACGAGGTGTCCAACTGGTCCACCGGCGCCGCGACCCGCTGCCGGCACAACCTGCTCTACTGGACCGGCGGCGACTGGTGGGGCGTGGGCCCCGGCGCGCACTCCCACGTGGGCGGCGTGCGGTGGTGGAACGTCAAGCACCCCGCGGCGTACGCCGACCGGATCGGCGCCGACCGCAGCCCCGCGCAGGCCCGCGAGGTGCTCGGGGCCGAGGACCGGCGCGTGGAGCGGGTGCTGCTCGAGCTGCGCCTGCGCGAGGGGCTCGACGTCGGCGTCCTCGACCCGGCGGGCCGCGCGGCGGTGCCGGGCCTGGCCGCCCGGGGGCTGCTCGTGGAGCGGGCGGGCCGGGTCGCGCTCACCGAGCGGGCCCGGCTGCTCGCCGACGGCGTGGTGCGCGAGCTGCTCAGCTGACCATCCGGATCGTCAGCGGGTAGCGGTACTCCCCGCCGTCGGCCGTGCGCACCGAGCCGAGGATGGTGAAGACCAGCCACAGCACGCCCACGACGGCGAGCAGCAGGATGCCGACGAGCACCAGGACGAGGACGGCCGAGACGGTGGCGTAGATGAGGATGGAGAGCTGGAAGTTCAGCGACTCGACCGCCTGGCGGCGCACGTAGGGCGAGGTCGAGCCCTTGAGCAGCAGCACCAGCAGCGGGCCCAGGAAGGCCATCGCCACGAACGCGCCGACCAGCGCCGACCAGTGCGCGGCGCCGCCCCAGGTCTTCTCCTCGGGGGTCAGGCCCCCGAACTGGCCGGGGTGCGCGTCGTACGGCGGCTGCGGCTGGCTCACGGGGTCTCCTCGGTGACGAAGTCGATCAGCTCCTCGACCCTACCCAGCAGCGCGGGCTCGCAGTCGCCGAAGGACTGGACCCGGCCCAGGATCTGCTTCCAGGCCCGTGCGATGTCGGCCTGGTCGCGGTGCGGCCAGCCCAGGTGCTGGCACACGCCCTTCTTCCACTCGATGCTGCGCGGGATGGTGGGCCACTCCTGCAGGCCGAGCCGGTCGGGCTTGACGGCCTGCCAGATGTCGACGAAGGGGTGGCCGACGATCAGCACGTGCTTGCCCACGGGGGAGCGCACGATGGCGTCGGCGATGCGGCTCTCCTTGGAGCCGCGCACCAGGTGGTCGACCAGCACCCCGACGCGGCGCCCCGGCCCGGGCCGGAAGTCGCGCAGGTGGTCGGCGAGGTCGTCGACGCCGCCGAGGTACTCGACCGCGACGCCCTCGATGCGCAGGTCGTCGCCCCACACCTTCTCCACCAGCTCGGCGTCGTGGCGGCCCTCGACGAAGATCCGGCTGGCCCGCGCCACCCGCGCCTTGGCGTCGTGCACCGCGATGGAGCCCGACGCGGTGCGGGTCGGGCGCGCGGGGGCTGCACGGACCACCGGGGCGGTGAGGATCACCGGGCGCCCCTCGAGCAGGAACCCGGGACCCAGCGGGAAGGTGCGCCGGCGCTGGCGCCGGTCCTCCAGGGTCACGGTGTCGAGGTCGCGGTCGACCTGCACCACCTCGCCGCAGAAGTCGGTCGTCACCTCCTCGACCACCTCGCCCAGGGTCGCGGGTGTCTCGGTGGCGCGGCCGCGCTTGGGCGCGCGCCAGTCACCGGACAGGACGTCGTGGCCGTATCGGTCGCTCACCCGCACGAGGCTAGGAGAGCGCACCGACGTCGCGCGGCGGGCGCGCCGGTGGTGACCCGCCCGGGGTGTCGCACGCGTCACGCCCCGTCGTCACGCCCCGTCGTCGTCCCCGTCGTCGTGCTCGTCCCCGTCGTCATGCTCGTCCTCGGGCATCTGCTCGGCGCGCTTGCCCTCCTCGAGCAGGTGCACGTCCTCGCCCGCAGGCAGGCCCTCGGCCAGCGGGTTGTCCTCGGAGGCCACCAGGTCGTCGGGCAGCTGCTCGTCGCCGATCGAGGTCGGGTGGGGGGACTCGGTCTCGTTCTCGCTCATGAGGTGACGCTAGTCATGCGGCGGCTCCGGGTCACCCACCCCCAGGTGACCCGGCCCGAACTTCGCCTCGACCCGGCCCGAACTTCGCCTCGACCCGGCCCGGACCGTCAGATCAGGGGGAGGCGCTTCTGGCTGCGGGGGAGCTGCTCGTAGCCGCGCCGCACGGCCGCCTCGAGGTGGCGGGGCTCCCAGGGCCACTCGCCGGCGGCGAGCGCCTCGTCGACGGGGACCCCGCGCCCGGCCAGGTCGCGGATGGTCTCGGCGACGATGCCGAGCTCGTTGCGCTGCACCTCGACGAAGTCGCGGTCCACCACGGCGCCGTGGCCGGGCACCACGGTGCTGGCGCCCGTGGTCAGGCCCAGCACGATGTCGAGCGAGAGCGGCCACTGCATGGGGAAGCTGTCGGCGCCGAGCGACGGCGGCCCCGACTCCTCGACCAGGTCGCCGGCCAGCAGCACCTGCGCGTCGGGCACCAGCACCACCAGGTCGCCGGCGGTGTGCGCCGGGCCGGGGTGGACCAGCTCGAGGACCCGGTCGCCGAGGTCGAGCACGGTGGCCGAGGAGAAGGTGCGGTCGGGCAGCACCACCTCGGTGGCCAGCACCTCCTCGCGGCGCGGGTCGTCGGCCCCGCCCGCGTGGGCCGCCGCCGTGTCGGCGACGCTCGTGGCCTCGAGGCCGGCCACCGCGCCCTCGTGGGCGTGGATCGGCACCTCAGGGTCGGCCTCGCGGAAGGCGACGTTGCCGAAGGCGTGGTCGAAGTGGGCGTGGGTGTTGACCACGGCCACCACCTCGCCGGCGCCGAGCCGGCGTACGTCGTCGAGGACGCGCCGCCCGGCGGCGGCCGAGCCGTGGGTGTCGACCACGACCAGCCCCCGGTCGCCGGCGACGACGCTGACGTTGACGTCGTACCACTCGTGCCGGGCCACCCAGACCCGGTCGGCGACCTCGGAGAAGACCATGACCTCACCCTAGGGGCGCGGCGATGCCCTCCCGCAGCAGCCTGCCCAGCTCGACCGTGCTCGATGCCCGGCGCGGGAAGCGCAGGCGCACCTGGTGGGCCCCTCCGGGGTCGATCCACTCGAGGGTGAGCCCGCGCGCGTCGAGCTCGCGCAGCCGCACCGCGACGAGGTCGTCGAGCGGTGTGCCGGTCGAGGCGGCCACGCTGCGGCGCAGGTCGTCGTGGTGGTGCTCCTCGACGTGCTCGAGGCTGCGCTGCAGGTAGCCGCGGTTGAGCTGGTGGGCGGGGGAGAGGTAGTCGGCGAGCGGCAGCTGGTGGCGATGCCCGGCGAGGGTCACCAGGGCGGCGGCCGGGTCGAGGCCCACGACGAGGTGCTCGTGGTCGCACGAGGCGCAGGCGGCCGTCTCGAGGGGGCCCAGCCTGCCGGTGAGCACCAGCGCGTCCCCCGCGCCCCCGCGCACCGCGCCGACCAGTCCCAACCGGGCCACCGAGCGGGCCGCGGCGGCCCGGGCCAGCGGCGAGCCGGCCTCGCAGGTCAGCGTGGGACGCCCGCCCATCTCGCCCAGCACCACGTCGTCGAGCGGCAGCGGAAGCCGGTCGATCTCGAGGTCGGCGGTGGCGGGGCACGCCAGGATGCTGCGCGCCGCGGCGGCGACGGCGTACGACGCGGGGCCGACGAGCGAGGAGAGGTCCATGAAGATTAGGTAAGCCTAACCTTCACTCGCCGTCAAGAGGTGAGCAGCGCCCGGCCGGCCTTGTAGGATTGGCACTCCGCGACCACGAGTGCCAACCTCGTGGTCGGGTGACGGACCAGAGGCCGGAGGAGGCGACGTGCAGGAGGACCGCAGGCTCGCCGTGCTCCGCGCCATCGTGGAGGACTACGTCCACACCGAGGAGCCGGTCGGCTCGAAGGCGCTCGTCGAGCGCCACGGGCTCGGCGTCTCGCCGGCCACGGTGCGCAACGACATGGCGGTGCTCGAGGACGAGGGATACATCACCCAGCCGCACACCAGTGCCGGGCGGGTGCCCACCGACAAGGGCTACCGGATGTTCGTCGACCGGCTCACCACGGTGAAGCCGCTCAGCTCGGCCGAGAAGCGCGCGATCTCGAGCTTCCTCGACGGCGCCGTCGACCTCGACGACGTCGTGCAGCGCTCGGTGCGGCTGCTCTCGCAGCTGACCCGCCAGGTCGCGGTGGTGCAGTACCCCACGCTCTCGCGCTCGACGGTGCGCCACGTCGAGATCGTCGCGCTCGCCCCCCGCCGCCTGCTCGTGGTGCTGATCCTCAGCACCGGGCGCGTGGAGCAGCGCCTGGTCGAGCTCGGCGCCGACCTCACCGACGACGCCCTGGCCGACCTGCGCCAGCTCGTGCTGCGCGCGGTCACCGGCCAGACCATCGCCGAGGCGATGACGGCCCTGCGGGGGCTGCCGCCCGCTGCCGCCGACCCGGCCCGGCCCGAGGCGGGCAGCGCCAGCGGTCCGGTGGTCGAGGTGCTCCTCGACGCCCTGGGCGACGACCGCTCCGACCACCGCATCGCCGTCGGCGGGGCGGCCAACCTCGCCCGGTACGGCGACTCCTTCGACTCCGCGGTGCGTCCCCTGCTCGAGGCGCTCGAGGAGCACGTCGTGCTGCTCAAGCTGCTCGGCGAGGCCGGCACCGGCGGGCTGGTGACCGTGCGGATCGGCGCCGAGGGCCCCTACGAGGAGCTCGCCTCCACCAGCGTCGTCTCCACCGGCTACGGCCCGCCCGACGAGTCGCTCGCCACGCTGGGCATCGTCGGGCCGACCCGCATGGACTACCCCGGCACGATGGCCGCGGTGCGAGCCGTGGCCCGCTACGTCTCCCGCATCCTCGACGAGGCCTGAGCCGCCCCGCCGCCCCTCGAAGCACCAGCACACCGCAGCACCCACCCAGCACCAGCCAGCACCCAGTCAAGACTCCGTTAGGAACATGGTGAGCCAGGACCTCTACGACATCCTCGGCGTCTCCCAGGACGCCGACGCCGACGCCATCAAGAAGGCGTACCGCAAGCTCGCGCGCCAGCACCACCCCGACGTCAACCCCGACCCGGCCTCAAAGGAGAAGTTCGGGGACGTCTCCCGCGCCTACGAGGTGCTCTCCGACCCCCAGAAGCGGGCCGCCTACGACCGCGGCGGCGACCCGTTCGGCGGTGCCGGGGCCGGTGGTTTCGGCCAGGGTGCCGGGTTTTCCTTCACCGACATCATGGATGCCTTCTTCGGAGGCAGCGGTCAGGGCGGTGGCCAGGGCCGTGGTCCGCGTCCGCGCGTTCGCCGCGGCCAGGATGCGCTGATCCGGCTCGAGATCGACCTCGCGGAGGCCGCCTTCGGCGTGGCCCGCGAGATCAAGGTCGACACCGCGGTCAGCTGTACCACCTGCGGTGGCGACGGCGCCGCCCCGGGCAGCCACCCGGTGCCCTGCGAGACCTGCCGCGGGCAGGGCGAGGTCGCCCACGTGCAGCGCTCCTTCCTCGGCGAGATCCGCACGCTGCGCCCCTGCGCGGCCTGCCGCGGCTTCGGCACGGTCATCCCCGAGCCCTGCCGCGAGTGCTCCGGCGACGGGCGGGTGCGCTCGCGCCGTGCGCTGACGGTCAAGATCCCCGCCGGCGTCGACACCGGCACCCGCGTGCAGCTGGCCGAGGAGGGCGAGGTCGGTCCGGGTGGCGGGCCCGCCGGCGACCTCTACGTCGAGATCCACGTCGCACCCCACGACGTCTTCACCCGCCAGGGCAACGACCTGCACTGCACGGTCACCGTGCCGATGACCGCCGCCGCCCTTGGCACCACCCTGACGATCCCGACCCTCGAGGCCGACGTGGCCTCCGAGGACAGCGACCCCGAGCTGGAGACGTCCTTCGAGCTCGAGGTGCGCCCGGGGACCCAGTCGGGCATGGAGCAGGTGCTGCGCGGGCGCGGTGTCCCCGGCCTGCGGGGCGGTCGCGGCGACCTCGTCGTGACCGTGGCCGTCGAGACGCCCGGGCGCCTCGACGCCCGCCAGGAGGAGCTGCTGCGCGAGCTCGCCGCCCTGCGCGGCGAGGAGGCCCCCGACGGGCAGGTCCGCCCGGGCGGCGCGAAGTCGGTCTTCGGCCGCCTGCGCGACGCCTTCAACGCGCACTGAGCCGTCGATGACGCTCCCCGTCCACCTCGTGCCGAGCCTGGAGTCGGCCACGCCCGGCTCCGCGGTCACCGTCGAGGGCGACGAGGCCCACCACGCGGTCGCCGTACGCCGCCTGCGCGTGGGCGAGCAGGTCGTGCTCACCGACGGCCGCGGCCGCTCGGTGGTGGGCGAGGTGACCTCGACCGGCAAGCGGGTCTTCGACGTCGAGGTCGTCAGCGCCGAGCGGGTGCCCGAGCCCACCCCGTCGCTGACGGTGGTGCAGGCGCTGCCCAAGGGCGACCGGGGCGAGCTGGCCGTCGAGGTGCTGACCGAGGTCGGGGTGGCGCGGGTCGTGCCCTGGGCGGCCTCGCGCTCGGTGGCGGTCTGGAAGGGCGAGCGGGCCGCGAAGTCGCTGGCCCGCTGGCGCTCGACGGCGCGCGAGGCGGCCAAGCAGGCCCGCCGGTCGTGGCACCCCGAGGTCGACGCGCTGGCCGGCACCGCCGAGGTGGCCGAGCTGCTGCGCGGCGCCGACCTCGCGGTGGTGCTGCACGAGGACGCGACCGAGCCGCTGTCGGGCGTCGCCGTGCCGCCCCGTGGCAGCGTCGTCGTCGTGGTGGGCCCCGAGGGCGGCGTCTCGCCCGAGGAGCTGGCCGCCTTCACCCAGGCCGGCGCGCGCGTCGTACGCCTGGGCGAGGAGGTGCTGCGCACCTCGACCGCCGGGGTGGTGGCCTGCGCCGCGCTGCTGGCGCGCACGTCCCGCTGGTCCTGACGACCCGGTTCCCGCCCGGGGGCGCGCGGTCCTAGTGTGGGGTGCCGCCGGTCACGTCCATGGTCGGCCGAGGCACCTGTCACCAGCGTCCTGGGAGGTCTGATGAGCGCGTCCACCGCCGTCGAGGAGGAGAAGCGCCGTGGCGCCTTCTCGTCGCGCCGGGTCTTCATCCTGGCCGCCATCGGCTCGGCCGTCGGGCTGGGCAACATCTGGCGCTTCCCCTACGTCGCCTACGAGAACGGCGGCGGGGCCTTCGTCATCCCCTACCTGGTCGCGCTGCTGACCGCGGGCGTGCCGTTCCTGCTGCTCGACTACGGCATCGGCCACAAGTTCCGCGGCTCGCCGCCGCTGTCGTTCGCGCGGATGCGCCGCGGCGCCGAGGGGCTGGGCTGGTGGCAGGTCGGCATCTGCGCAGTCATCGCGATCTACTACGCCGCGGTGCTGGCCTGGGCGGTGCGCTACGCGTTCTTCTCCTTCACCAAGGCCTGGGGCGCCGATCCCGAGACCTTCTTCCTGGTCGACTTCCTGCAGGTCAGCGATCCGGGCGTGACCGCTGACCCCGTGGCGGGCGTGCTGGTGCCGCTCGTGGTGATGTGGGCGCTGGTCATCGGACTGCTGGCGCTGGGCGTGCAGAAGGGTGTCGGCGCCACCGCGATGGTCTTCATCCCGGTGCTGGTGCTGAGCTTCGGCGCGCTGGTGGTCGCCTCGCTCTTCCTGCCGGGCGCCGGCAGCGGCCTCGACGCGCTGTTCACGCCCAGCTGGAGCGCCCTGGCCGAGCCCACCGTGTGGGCCGCGGCGTTCGGCCAGATCTTCTTCTCGCTGTCGATCGGCTTCGGCATCATGATCACCTACGCCTCCTACGTGCACCGCCACACCGACATGCCCGGCTCCGGGCTGGTCGTCGGCTTCTCCAACTCCGGCTTCGAGCTGCTGGCCGGCATCGGCGTCTTCGCCGCCCTCGGGTTCATGGCCCAGGACAGCGGCCAGGCCGTCGGCGAGGTCGCAGGAGACGGTGGCGTGGGGCTCGCGTTCATCGCCTTCCCGGCGATCATCAACGAGGCCCCGGCCGGCGCCCTGATCGGCGTGCTCTTCTTCGTCTCGCTGGTGCTGGCCGGCATCACCTCGCTGATCTCCATCACCGAGGTCGTCATCTCCGCGGTGCGCGACAAGTTCGAGCTCGGCCGGGTGGCGGCCACCCTGCTGGTGGCGCTGCCGATGGCCATCGTGAGCGTGCTCTTCCTCGGCACCACCAGCGGGCTGTACGTGCTCGACATCGTCGACCACTTCGTCAACCAGTTCGGCATCCTGCTGGTCGCCGTGGTCTCGATGGTCGTCGTCGTGTGGGGCCTGCGGGCGCTGCCCCAGCTGGCCGCCCACCTCAACGACCACAGCTCGGTGCGCATCGGGCTGTGGTGGCGCGCGCTGGTGGGCGTGGTGACGCCGCTCGCCCTGGCCTACGTGCTCGTCGACGCGTTCGTCACCGACGTGCAGACGCCCTACGAGGGCTACCCGACCTGGATGCTGGCCGTCTTCGGCTGGGGGTCGGCCGCCGCCGTGGTCGTCATCGGCTTCGTGCTCGCGCGGCTGCGCTGGCGCTCGGCGACGGCGCTGGACGGCGCGACCTACGACACCGACGCGAGCGAGGAGGTGCAGCGATGAGCACGACGGCGATCGTGATGATGGTCGTGGCGATGCTGGTGATCTGGGGCGGGCTCGCCCTGGCGATCCTCAACCTCACCAGGTCGGCCGAGACCCCGACGACGCGCGAGGTCCACCGCGACCTGTAGTCGCGGCGGCCCCGCGGCGGCGTACGGGGCCCGGCTCAGCCGACGCGGATGACCTTGGTGTCCTCGAACGGCCCGGGGCCCTCGCCGCCGGACGGGTCGTCGGTCATGGCGGCGAAGGTGTACTCGCCGGGCGCGAGCCCGGAGACGTCGACCTCGCTCTGCCAGGGGTAGAGGCGGTCCATCCAGCCCTCGGCGGTGCTGAAGCCGTCGAGCACGACGGTGCCGGAGGCGTCGCGGACCTCCCACGGAACGGTGGCCTCGAAGGAGGACGCGACGCCGCTCGCGGTGAAGGTGCCCGACACCTCGGCGCCGGACTCGGGGCTGGTGACGCTGACCAGGGAGAGCACGTCGAGCTGGTCGGCGTTGGCCACCCCGCCGTCGGTGTCGATGCCGAACATCGGCACCGCCGGACCACCGGCCTCGCCGACCACCTGCACCGGCGCGCGGCTCTGCAGCGCGCCCTGCACCGTGTAGACCAGCGCCTGCACGGCCAGCCGGGCCTGCTTGCGCGACATGTCGGCCGGCCGGTCGGCCCAGCGGTCGTCTGGCACCTGGGCGATGACCAGCCCGGCCTGCTCGTCGAGGCGGACCGAGGAGAAGCTGCCGTCGACCGGGAAGGCGGCCCGGTAGTCGGGGTCGGCGGGGACCCCGGCGGCGACCATGTCGGCGGCACCCAGCGCCGGGTCGCCGCTGACCTTGCGGAACTCGCGGTAGAGACGCGGGCCCATCGGGCTGTCGCCGACGTAGTAGACCGGCACGGTGCTCGTCTCGCCGGGATCGGGCTCGGCGGTGACGCTCGGGCTGGCGGTGTCGGTGGGCTCGGCGCTGGTCGTGGGCTCGCTCGGCTCGGTGCTGCCGGGGCTGCTGGTGCTGCCCGCGGGGGCCGGGTCGTCGGCACGGTCGCCGCCGTCGTCGCCGCACCCCGCGAGCACGCCCAGCGCCAGGGCCGTGACGGCCGCCCCGGCCAGGGTGCGGTGCAGCGGGCCGCGGCGGCTGCGGCTGGTCTGCTGGCTGGTCTGCTGGCTGGTCTGCTGGCTGGTCATGGTGCTCTCCCTCGTGCTCACGGGACCACGATGGTCCGTGTGTCGGTCATCGGCCCGCCCGACTCGCCGTCGGAGGGGTCACTGGTCATGGCCACGAACGTGTAACGGCCCGGCTCGAGGCCCGAGACGTCGATCCGTGCCTCCCACGGGTAGAGGCGCTCCATCCACCCCTCGGCGGTGCTGAAGCCGTCGAGCACCACGGCACCGGTGGCGTCGCGCACCTCCCACGGCACGGTCGCCTCGAACGACGAGGCACGCCCCCGAGCGGTGAAGGTGCCCTCGACCTGCTGCCCCTCGGCGGGGTCGCTGATGCTGACCAGGGCCAGCACGTCGAGGTCCTCGCCCTGGGCCAGCGGCTCCGCGACGGGTACGCCGAGGAGCTGGTCGGTGCGCTCGCCGTCGAGCAGGAGCTGCACCGGGGCCGCCGAGCCCACGGCGGCCTGCGCGGTGCGCACCACCTGCTCCACGGCCAGCGCGGCCTCGGCCGGGTCGAGCCCGACCGGCCGCAGACGCAGGTCGCCGGCGAGGTCGACCGTGACGAGCTCGGCGTCCCCGGTGGCCCCGGTGAGGGTCGCGCCGGTGCCGGCCCAGGGGGAGCGGTAGTCGGGGTCGTCGGGGTCGCCCTCCACCGCCGCGCGGACCGCGGGGGCCAGCGGCACGAAGCCGTCGCCGGGCACGGCCTGGAACTCCCGGTAGAGCCGGGGGCCGCGCGGGGTGTCGCCCAGGTAGTAGACGGCGGCGGTGACGCTCTCGGCCACCGGCGGCGTGGTCGGGGCGGTCGTGCTGGTGGGCGGCGGGTCGGTGCTCGGCGTGGGGGTCGCGGAGGGCCGGTCGGCCGGGTCGGGCGCCGAGGTCGGGGTGGACCCGGGGCCGAGCACCGCGACGGCGGTCACGGCCGCGGCCGCGGCCAGCGCAGCGCCGCCGGCGTACACCCAGCGGCGCTGCGGCCCCGGGCTGGCCGTACGGGCCCGGATCTCGTCGAGCCGGTCGGTGGGCTCGACGTCGTCGACCGCCTCGCCCAGCAGGCGGGCCAGCTCGGCGTCGCGGTCGTGGGTGCTCATGAGGACTCCTCGAGGTACGACGCGAGCAGCTCGCGCAGGCGGGCGGAGCCGCGGGAGGCGTGGCTCTTCACGGCGCCGCGGCTGATGCCCAGCGCGTCGGCGATCTCGGCCTCGGACAGGTCCAGGTAGTGCCGCAGCGCGAGCACCTCGCGCTGCCGCTCGGGCAGCGCCCGCATGGCGTCGAGGACGGCCGCGCGGCGGTCGGCGACCAGGCTGCGCTCGTCGGCCGGGGCCGCGGTGGCCGGCGGGGGCGCGGCGGCGAGGTGGCGCTGGACGACGGCACGGTGGCGCAGGGCCGAGCGGGCGCGGTTGACCACGCTCTGGCGCAGGTAGGCCAGCGCCCTGGCCGGGTCGCGGATGCGGTCCCAGCGCCCGTGCACGGCCACGAAGGCGTCCTGCACGACCTCCTCCGCGGCTCCCACGTCGCGCAGCAGGAGGACCGCGAGCCGCACCAGCTCGCGCCAGTGCGCGGCGTACAGCTGCTCGAGCGCCTCGTCGGCGCTCCAGCGCGCGGGCTCGTCGCTCACGGTGCCCAGGGTGCCGGGGCGTCGTGGGGGAGCGCTCGCATGGGTGGTCACGCTAGTGCGACGCCCGAGGGGCCCTGGGGGTTTACCGCGGCGCGGCAACGGATTTGTGGGACGATGCGTCGCGGGAGGCAACAAGTGAGCGACTGTCTGTTCTGCAGGATCGTCGCGGGGGAGGTCCCCGGCGACGTCGTGCACGTCACCGAGGGGACCGTCGCGTTCCGCGACGTCGCGCCGCAGGCGCCGACGCACGTGCTGGTGGTGCCGCGCACGCACTACGCGAACGCCGCCGAGCTGGCCGCCGGCGACCCCGCGGTGATGAGCGAGCTCGTCACCGCGGCCGCGGCGGTGGCCGCCGCGGAGGGGCACGACGACTACCGGCTGGTGCTCAACACCGGTGAGGGGGCGGGCCAGTCGGTCTTCCACACCCACCTCCACGTGCTGGCCGGCCGTCCGATGACGTGGCCGCCCGGATGAGCGGCGCGACCACCGGTCGGCCCGGCGTACGCCGCCTGGCCGTGCTCGCCCTGACCTGCCTGCTCGCCGTGGCCGGGGTCGTGGCCGGCGTGGCCGTGCTCGGCACCGACGACCGGCGCGACGGCGACCCGGCCAGCGTGCTCTCGCCGGTCGACCCGCCCGAGGTCGTGGCCGAGCAGCTCTCGTCGCTGCCGCCGGGCAAGGAGCTGCCGCTGCGCCGCGGCGAGAAGCGGATGAGCCTGGAGATGACCGAGGAGTACACGCCCTCGGCCCCCAGCGGTGACGGCACCGACGACTACCGCTGCTTCCTGCTCGACCCCGGCCTCGACGAGGACGTGTGGCTGACCGGCAGCCAGGTGGTGCCCGGCAACCCCGAGGTCGTGCACCACGTGATCCTCTTCCGCGTCGAGCCCGACCAGGTCGAGGCGGCGCGTGCGCTCGACCACAAGACCGTCGACCCCGGCTGGACCTGCTTCGGCGGCAGCGGCGTCGAGGGGGCCGCGGCCAACATCTCCGACGCCAGCTGGCTGGCGGCGTGGGCGCCCGGCGGCGACGAGACCCAGCTGCGCGACGGCCACGGCATCCGCCTCGAGGCCGGCACCCAGGTGGTCATGCAGGTGCACTACAACCTGCTGCGCGGCCAGTCGGCCGACCGGTCGGCGACCCGGCTGCGCTGGATGCCCGGCAGCCGCGACCTGACCCCGCTGCACACCTACCTGATGCCGGCCCCGGTCGAGCTGCCCTGCCGGGCCGCGCGCTCCGACGGCCCGCTCTGCGAGCGCGACGCGGCGATGGTCGACCTGCGCCGCCGCTTCGGCGCGGCCGCCTCGACCGCCGACGTGCTGCACCTGCTGTGCGGCGAGGGGCAGGGCCCCTCCGAGACCACCACCTGCACCCGCCGGGTCAGCCAGCCGATGACGGTGCTCGGCGCCGCCGGCCACATGCACCTGCTGGGCCGCGAGATCTCGGTGGTGGCCAACGCCGGCACGCCCGAGGAGCGCACGCTGCTCGACATCGACCAGTGGGACTTCGACGACCAGGGCTCCAAGCCGGTCGAGCCGCTGCGCCTCGAGGCGGGGGAGACCCTGACGGTGACCTGCACCCACCAGCAGTGGCTGCGCGACAAGCTGCCCGCCTTCGCCGGCCAGGAGGAGAAGTACGTGCTGTGGGGCGAGGGCTCCACCGACGAGATGTGCCTGGGCACCCTCCAGGTCGCCTACGACGGCGAGCCGGTCGGACGGTTCTGAGCCGGCCCGGCGGAACCCTCCGCCGGGCGCGCGCGTCGTACCGCCATGTCACTGTCCAGGCTCGTGCGGCTCGCGGTCGGGCTGGTCGCCTGCCTGCTCGTGGTCTCCTGCTCCGGCGAGGGCGCCTCGGCGCCTGCTCCGCCCAGGGCCGGGGCCCCGGCGCCCGAGGGGCACCGGTGGGTCGGTGCCGGGGGCGTGGTGGTGGCCGTCCCGGACTGGTGGACCACCGGCGACACCGAGTGCCTGCTCCCGGTCGAGGACACGGTCTACGTCGAGACCGGCGCCATGACCGACTGCGCCTTCACCGTGCCGCCCACGACCCCCACCGAGGTGTCGTCCCTGGCCGTGGTCGACACCGGCTCGGCGCACGGCTCGCGGCTCCTCGAGGACCTCTCGGTGGACGGGGAGGTCGGGGGCGAGCCGGTGCTGAGCGGTCGGGAGTGCGGATGGCTCGCGCCGCGCGTGTGCCGCAGCGTGCTCGCCGTCCCGTCGCGAGGGGTCGCCTTCGTCGTGCACGTCTCCGACCCCGGTGACGTGGACCTCGCCGTCCTGCGCGGCTCGCTGCGGCTGCAGCCCGACGCCCGGACCACGGTCCCCCTGGCCCTGGGCTCGGGGCGCACCCCGGTGTGGGGGGACCGGCCCGCGACCACCCGATCGTACGCCGCTCTCCTGCGGCGCGAGGGGTTCCGGGTGCGGGTCGTGCCGGCCCCACCGGCCGACGCCGGCGACACCACCTCGCGCGTGGTCCTGCCCCGCGGGGCCCTGCTGGGCATCGAGCCCGGCCCGGGCAGTCCCGTCGAGGAGGGCGGCACGGTCGTGCTGACGGTCGCGCCGTCATCGGCCTGGCAGTAGCCCCGATCGCCCGGGTCGCCCCGTCACCCGGGTCGTCAGGGTCGTCAGAACAGGTAGGCGAGCCGCATCACGGCGAAGACCACCGGCAGCCCGAAGACCACCAGCAGCGCCCACGCGGTCCAGTAGTGCACGCGCTTCGCGGGGTCCAGCCTGCCGCCGAAGTCGAGCAGCGCGCCCTCGGGCGTGTGGTGGGTCAGGCCCATCGCCCGTGCGTGCGGCGGCATCGTCTCGCCGGGGAACCAGTAGGGCGCGGAGTCGTCGTCGTGGGAGTCGGGGTCCTCGTCGTCCCAGTCGCGCAGGTCGTGCTCGCCCCCGGCCATGGCCCCAGCCTACGTCGGGGCCCCTTTACTGAGTGGGTGCTGCTCGGGGCCACGCCGTAGCATGGGAGGCGCTCGACCCACCGTCCCCACGACAGAGAGGCGCCCTCCGGGCATCCATGTCCCACTCCGATGACCGCAGCACCCCCGCCGAGAGCCCCACCAGCGGAGCACGCAGCCACCACACGGTCGTGGTGCCCAACAGCATCGACATGGTCAGCCTGCTGGGTCCCGGTGACGAGCACCTCGCCCTGATCGAGAAGGCCTTCGACGCCGCCGTGCACGTGCGCGGCAACCGGATCACGCTCGAGGGCGACCCGGGGGAGATCGCGCTGGCCCAGCGGCTGCTCGACGAGCTCGTCACCATCATCCGCACCGGTCAGGGCATCAGCACCGAGACCGTCGAGCGGGTGCTGACGATGCTGCGCACCGAGACGACCGAGCGCCCCGCCGACGTGCTGAGCCTCAACATCCTCTCCAACCGGGGCCGCTCGATCCGCCCCAAGACGCTGAACCAGAAGAAGTACGTCGAGTCGATCGACAAGCACACGATCACCTTCGGCATCGGCCCGGCCGGCACCGGCAAGACCTACCTCGGCATGGCCAAGGCCGTGCAGGCGCTGCAGTCCAAGCACGTCAACCGGATCATCCTGACCCGCCCGGCCGTCGAGGCCGGCGAGCGCCTGGGCTTCCTGCCCGGCACCCTGAGCGAGAAGATCGACCCCTACCTGCGCCCGCTCTACGACGCGCTGCACGACATGATCGACCCCGAGACGATCCCCAAGCTGCTGGCCGCCGGCACCATCGAGGTCGCCCCGCTGGCCTACATGCGCGGCCGCTCGCTCAACGACTCCTTCATCATCCTCGACGAGGCGCAGAACACCACGCCCGAGCAGATGAAGATGTTCCTGACCCGGCTGGGCTTCGGGTCCAAGATCGTCGTCACCGGCGACATCACCCAGACCGACCTGCCCGGCGGGACCCGCTCGGGCCTGCGCGTCGTGGAGGAGATCCTCGACGGCGTCGAGGACATCGGCTTCAACCGCCTGACCAGCAGCGACGTCGTGCGGCACCGGCTCGTGGGCCGCATCGTGGCGGCGTACGACGACTTCGACGCCCGCGCCGAGCGCGCCCGACCCGTGCAGGGGAACCGACCATGAGCATCGAGGTCCTCGACGAGTCCGGCCAGCAGGTCGACGTACGCCGTCTCTCCACGCTCAGCCGCTTCGTGATGGACCGGATGCACGTGCACCCGCAGGCCGAGCTGTGCATCAAGGCCGTCGACGAGGCCACCATCGCCGAGCTCAACGAGCAGTGGATGGACAAGGAGGGCCCCACCGACGTGCTGGCCTTCCCGATGGACGAGCTGCGCCCGGGCCTGGTCGACGAGGAGCCCGAGGAGGGCGTGCTCGGCGACCTGGTGCTGTGCCCCGAGATCGCGCGCCGCCAGGGCGAGAGCGCCGGTCACGGCACCGTGGCCGAGGTCGAGCTGCTCACCGTGCACGGCATCCTGCACCTGCTCGGCTACGACCACGCCGAGCCGGAGGAGCACCGCGAGATGTTCGGCCTGCAGGACGAGCTGCTGGCCGCGTGGCGCGCCACTGACGACGCATGAGCGGCGGTGACGTCGGGCTGCTGGTGACGGCGGCCGCCCTGGTCGTGCTCGCGGGCATCTTCTCGGCCGCCGACGCCGCGCTGGCCTCCTTCTCCCACGCCCGGGCCGGTGAGCTGCTCGCCGAGGGACGCGCCGGCGCGAAGCGGCTGATCGGGCTCCTCGACGACCTGCCCCGCTACCTCAACACCGCGCTGCTGCTGCGGATGGCCTGCGAGGTCTCCGCGATCGTGCTGGTCGCCCTGCAGGTCGACGAGCTGATGCACGGGGCGTGGTGGGCCAGCGTGCTGACCGCCATCGCCGTGATGCTGCTGGTCTCCTTCGTGGTCGTCGGCGTGGCGCCGCGCACGATGGGCCGCCAGCACGCCGAGACCGTCGCGCTGCTCTCGGCGGCCCCGCTGAGCCTGGTCACGCGGGTCCTGGGCCCGATCCCGCAGGTGCTGATCGCGCTGGGCAACGCGCTGACGCCCGGGAAGGGCTTCCGGGAGGGCCCGTTCTCGACCGAGTCCGAGCTGCGCGAGCTCGTCGACCTGGCCGAGGCCTCCTCGCTCATCGAGAGCGAGGAGCGCCGGATGATCCACTCGGTCTTCGAGCTCGGCGACACCACCGCGCGCGAGGTGATGGTGCCCCGCAACGACGTGGTCTACGTCGAGAAGCACAAGAACCTGCGCCAGAGCCTGTCGCTCTTCCTGCGCAGCGGCTACTCCCGGCTGCCGGTCGTCGACGAGAACCTCGACGACATCGTCGGGATGGCCTACCTCAAGGACATCGTGCGGCGCGACTTCGAGGCGCCCGACGCCGAGTTCACCGAGCGGATCGAGTCGGTGATGCGCCCGGTGCACTGGGTGCCCGAGTCGAAGGCGGTCGACGGGCTGCTCAAGGAGATGCAGGCGCGTCGCCAGCACATCGCGGTCGTCGTCGACGAGTACGGCGGCACCGCCGGCCTGGTCACCATCGAGGACATCCTCGAGGAGATCGTCGGCGAGATCACCGACGAGTACGACGAGGACGAGATCGAGGTCGAGCACCTCGCCGAGGGCGTCGTGCGGGTCTCCTCGCGCTTCCCCGTCGACGACCTCGAGGAGATCTTCGGCGACGACGTCGAGGAGGAGGACGTCGACTCCGTCGGCGGGCTGATGGCCAAGCACCTCGGGCTGGTGCCGATCCCCGGCTCCTCGGTCGAGGCCCACGGGCTGCGTTTCGTCGCCGAGGACAGCGCCGGGCGCCGCAACAAGATCGTCACCGTGCTCATCTCGCGGCTCGAGCCGGTGCACGACAGCGACGACGAAGAGGACCGCCCCGACAACCGTCGCGACGACAGCCGCGACCACCGAGAGGACGACGAGGACCAGTGAGCACCCCCGCTCCCGCCGAGGATCCCGCCCCCGAGGCGCTGGCCGCCGAGGACAAGAAGCTGGTGACCCTCGCGCGCTCCACCCGGGCCCGCACCCGCGCCGCCGAGGGGGCCGCGGTCCGCGACGCCGACGGGCGCACCTACGCCGCCGCCACCGTCGACCTGCCCTCCCTGCAGGTCTCGGCGCTCGGGGTCTGCGTCGCGATGGCCGTCGCCTCGGGCGCCACGGGGCTCGAGGCCGCCGTCGTGCTGACCGACGCCGACGCGGTGACGTCGCGCGACCTCGACGCGCTGCGCGACCTCGCCGGCAGCGGCGTACCGGTGCATCGCGGGGACGCCAAGGGCGCCCTCGCCGGCACCACCCGCACCTGACCCGGCCCATATCTCGCCCCGACCCGGCGCAAATCTGGCTCTCCTGTCTCTTCCGTGGGTCATGTGCGCCCGGGGAGGGTGGGCCGGTGGCCGCCGAGGTTGAGCATGG